>NZ_JBSICG010000009.1:0-167932 GCF_056156645.1 Enterobacter sp. Li2LvB3
ATGATCTTCACGGTCTTTGGGCAGTGCGTTGCGGGTGGTTTTATCGTGCTCGCCCTGGCGTTGTTAAAAGGCAATCTGAATACTGAACAGCAACAGCGTTTAGTACTGAGCATGTTTGGTCTGTGGGTGCTAATGGGGATTGGCTTTATCGCCTCAACCTTGCACCTGGGTTCACCGATGCGGGCGTTTAATTCCCTGAACCGCGTGGGTGCATCATCACTCAGTAACGAAATTGCCAGTGGCGCCATTTTCTTTGCTGTGGGCGGGCTGGGCTGGTTGCTGGCGGCACTGAAAAAGCTACCTTCAGGATTACGTAGCCTGTGGCTAATCATCACGATGGTTCTGGGTGTGGTGTTCGTGTGGATGATGGTGCGGGTTTATAACACCATCGACACCGTTCCAACCTGGTATAGCGTCTGGACGCCAATGAGCTTCTTCCTGACGATGTTCATCGGTGGGCCGCTGTTGGGTTTCCTGCTGCTGCGTGTGGCGGGTGTAGACGGCTGGGCGATGCGTTTACTGCCGGCGGTTTCACTCCTGGCACTGGTGGTGAGTGCCATCGTAGCCCTGATGCAAGGGGCAGAGCTTGCAACGATCCACAGCTCTATTCAACAAGCATCTGCATTGGTGCCTGATTACGGCTCGCTGATGGCCTGGCGCGTGGTGTTGCTGGCGGTGGCGCTGGTGTGCTGGATTGTGCCTCAGCTTAAGGGTTATCAGCCTGCGGTACCGTTGTTGTCTCTGGCCTTTGTTCTGGTGCTGGCAGGTGAGCTGATCGGCCGTGGTGTGTTCTATGGCCTGCATATGACGGTT
Organism: Enterobacter sp. Li2LvB3; assembly: GCF_056156645.1. Taxonomy (NCBI): domain Bacteria; kingdom Pseudomonadati; phylum Pseudomonadota; class Gammaproteobacteria; order Enterobacterales; family Enterobacteriaceae; genus Enterobacter; species Enterobacter sp. Li2LvB3. The sequence continues at coordinate 814 of NZ_JBSICG010000009.1, forward strand.
GGTATGGCCATAGCAAGTTAACGCTGTTTTTTTGTTATATAAAGCCGGGACAGAGTGCCCGGCTTTTTTGTTTTCAATCATGAAATTTTTCGACTGTCGTTTGGTTTTAATTCCGGATATTGGTAAATAAAAACAATTAGATAGTTTGTATCGATAGCAGGCATTGCATTAGCAGGATTAGTTTTTTAAATCGACAGTGCACATATTGTGCGAGCGCCCTGAATCGGTGGATTGACTTTGTTTTTGCCAGTGGCATGATGCGCACGAAATCTGAACTTCCTCACGGTTTTTAATCCATGTCCACCTATACCCGCCCAGTGCTCCTGCTGCTCTGTGGCCTGCTTTTGCTGACGCTGGCGATTGCGGTGTTAAACACCCTCGTCCCGCTTTGGCTCGCCCATGAAAACTTACCAACCTGGCAGGTGGGCATGGTTAGCTCGTCCTTTTTTACAGGTAACCTTCTGGGAACGCTGGTAACAGGGAGCCTGATTAAGCGCGTTGGTTTTAACCGTAGCTATTATCTGGCATCGCTGATTTTTGCCGCCGGGTGCGCCGGGTTAGGCCTGATGGTGGGATTCTGGAGCTGGATGGTCTGGCGTTTTATCGCGGGTGTGGGCTGCGCAATGATCTGGGTGGTGGTTGAAAGTGCCCTGATGTGTAGCGGCACGTCGCGCAACCGTGGTCGCCTGCTGGCGGCATATATGATGGTTTACTACGTTGGAACCGTGCTTGGGCAACTGATGGTCAGTAAACTGCCAACCGACCTGATGAGCGTCCTGCCGTGGGTGACTGGCATGATCCTGGCCGCTGTTCTGCCGTTGCTCTTTACCCGCATTGTTAACCAGCAGAGCGAACACCAGGAAGTGACCCATGTCTGGCCGATGCTGAGGCTGCGTCAGGCGCGTCTGGGAGTTAATGGCTGTATCATTTCCGGGATAGTGCTGGGTTCGCTTTATGGCCTGATGCCACTGTATTTGAACCATCAGGGCGTCAGCGATTCCGGGATCGGTTTCTGGATGGCGGTTATGGTCAGTGCGGGGATCGTCGGGCAATGGCCGATTGGTCGTCTTGCCGATCGCTTTGGCCGCCTGCTGGTGCTGCGCGTTCAGGTCTTTGTGGTGATCATGGGTTGCCTCGCGATGCTCAGCAGCGCTGCAATGGCGCCAGCGCTGTTTATTCTGGGGGCGGCGGGCTTCACTCTCTATCCGGTAGCCATGGCCTGGGCTTGCGAGAAAGTTGAACATCATCAGCTGGTGGCAATGAACCAGGCGCTGCTCCTGAGTTATACCATCGGCAGTTTACTGGGGCCGACGTTGACGGCCATGCTGATGCAGAATTATTCTGACAACCTGCTGTTTATCATGATTGCCAGCGTGTCGTTTATTTATCTCCTGATGTTGCTGCGCAAAGCGGGCGAACATCCGACTCCCGTGGCCCATGCCTGAATAAATAAAAGCCTGTCGATGACAGGCTTTTTTGACCCTATCAGAACTAAGAGTTTTACTTATTGTTTGTTTATTGCGCCAGGCGATAATTCAACTGAGTTCTATCACTAAAAGGCAGCAATCATGTCTATACGTCGTTTTTCCACGACTGCTCTGGCAGTCGTGTTGTCCTTAACCTTCGCAACCGCGCCAGCCCTGGCAAATCCAGGTAATGGTCATGGCAATGGTAATGGTGGTGGGCAAGGCAACAGCGGCAACCATGGGAACGGGAATTCCGGTAATCATGGCAATAAACAAAATAATAGTAATCAGAGTCCCGGCAAATCAAATAAAAGCGTCGGTGATGATGTTGATGCGCGCGTGAGCTTCGATCACGCCCGTCATCTGGCATTGAATTACGGTTTAACCGGTTATGATTCATTGCCGCCGGGCATTGCGAAAAATCTCGCACGCGGAAAACCACTGCCTCCGGGTATTGCGAAAAAAACAGTACCGGCGTCTATGCTGGGCCAGCTTCCTTCCTATCCTGGGTATGAATGGCGGGTAGTGGGTGATGACCTGGTCTTAATTGCACTGAGTACGGCCATTGTGACCACGATCATTAACGGCGTGTTCAGATAGCATAAAAAAAGCCCGGTTAAACCGGGCTATTTTTTAATACATAACTTTGTGTCCGTACTGCTCAAGAATGCCTTTCACGCGTTCCATGGTTTCTTTCTTCGGTGGTTTAACGCCATCGAGCTTATATTCTTCACCCATCGCCACCCATTTATGTTTACCCAGTTCGTGATAGGGCAGCAGCTCAATTTTTTCTACGTTGCCCATGTCGCGAGTAAATTCGCCCAGTCGATGTGCAGAGTCATCATCATCTGACCAGCCAGGTACAACCACATAGCGGATCCAGGTGTTGATACCCTTACCTGAGATGTATTTGGCGAACTCCAGGGTACGATGGTTGGAAACACCAACCAGATTCTGGTGGATCTCATCGTTCATCTGTTTGAGATCGAGCATCACCAGATCGGTCACTTCAAGCAGTTCATCGATGACCGGATCGTAACGACGTACAAAACCGTTAGTATCAAGGCAGGTGTGAATACCTTCTTTACGGCAGGCGCGGAACCAGTCGCGCACAAACTCGGCCTGAAGAATGGCTTCACCACCAGAAGCGGTAACACCACCACCCGATGCGTTCATAAAGTGGCGATAGGTCACAACCTCTTTCATTAAATCATCAACAGTGATTTCTTTGCCGCCGTGTGTATCCCATGTATCACGGTTATGACAGTAAAGGCAGCGCATCAGGCAGCCCTGGAAGAAGGTAATAAAGCGGATCCCTGGGCCATCGACAGTGCCACAGGATTCAAAGGAGTGAATGCGACCAATAGTTGACATTGCGGTGATATCTCCAGCATCGACCCGTCCGGGGCCTGAGTATGCACAGCTCAAAACCGGCTGTGTTTAAATCTGTTTTGGCTGATATCCATAAAGTATAGATAGCGGACAAAAGAGACTGGGGTGGAGAAGGTGTTAAAAAGGCCCCACTTGCGTGGAGCCTTTATTGTACGCTTTTTAACGCGTGATTTCAGTCAATTCCAGTTAGATGGACTGAGTGAAAGTACGGGTGATAACGTCCTGCTGCTGTTCTTTAGTCAGGGAGTTAAAACGTACTGCGTAGCCAGATACACGGATGGTCAGCTGAGGATATTTCTCAGGATTTTCCATCGCATCGAGCAGCATTTCACGGTTCATCACGTTCACGTTCAGGTGCTGACCACCTTCGATGGACGCTTCGTGGTGGAAGTAACCATCCATCAGACCCGCGAGGTTAGTTTTACGTACTTCGTCGTCTTTACCCAGTGCGTTTGGAACGATAGAGAAGGTATAAGAGATACCATCTTTAGCATAAGCAAACGGCAGTTTAGCAACGGAGGTCAGAGAGGCAACAGCACCTTTCTGGTCACGACCGTGCATTGGGTTAGCACCTGGGCCGAATGGCGCGCCAGCACGACGACCGTCTGGGGTGTTACCGGTTTTCTTACCATACACAACGTTAGAGGTGATGGTCAGAACAGACTGAGTCGGGATAGCGTTACGGTAAGTAGTCAGTTTCTGAATTTTCTTCATGAAACGTTCTACCAGGTCAACCGCCATGTCATCAACGCGAGAATCGTTGTTACCAAACTGCGGGTATTCGCCTTCGATTTCGAAGTCAACAGCCAGGCCGTCTTCGTCACGAATTGGTTTAACTTTCGCATATTTGATTGCAGACAGGGAGTCAGCAGCAACGGACAGGCCAGCGATACCACATGCCATGGTGCGAACAACGTCACGGTCGTGCAGCGCCATCAGAGAGGCTTCATAGCTGTACTTGTCATGCATGTAGTGGATAACGTTCAGTGCAGTGACGTACTGTTTAGCCAGCCAGTCCATGAAGTGATCCATACGGTCCATCACTTCGTCGAACTTCAGAACGTCGCCTTTGATTGGTTCAGATTTAGGACCAACCTGCATTTTCAGTTTTTCATCAACGCCGCCGTTGATTGCGTACAGCATGGTTTTCGCCAGGTTTGCACGCGCACCGAAGAACTGCATTTGTTTGCCAACGATCATTGGGCTCACGCAACAAGCGATAGCGTAGTCATCGTTGTTGAAGTCCGGACGCATCAGGTCATCGTTCTCGTATTGCAGAGAAGAGGTGTCGATGGACACTTTAGCGGCGAATTTCTTGAAGTTCAGAGGCAGTTTTTCAGACCACAGAACAGTGATGTTCGGCTCCGGAGAAGGACCCATGGTGTACAGGGTGTTCAGGAAGCGGAAGCTGTTTTTGGTAACCAGAGTACGGCCATCAACGCCCATACCACCGATTGACTCAGTTGCCCAGATTGGGTCACCAGAGAACAGTTCATCATATTCAGGAGTACGCAGGAAACGAACCATACGCAGTTTCATGACCAGGTGGTCAATCATTTCCTGAGCGTCTTGTTCAGTGATTTTGCCTGCTTTGATATCACGTTCGATGTACGCATCCAGGAAGGTGGATACGCGACCGAAGGACATTGCTGCGCCGTTCTGAGATTTAACAGCAGCCAGGTAGCCGAAGTAAGTCCACTGGATAGCTTCCTGAGCGTTGGTCGCAGGAGCAGAGATATCGCAGCCGTATTTAGCCGCCATCTCTTTGATCTGGCCCAGTGCACGATGCTGTTCTGCGATTTCTTCACGCAGACGGATAGTGGCTTCCAGATTTACGCCGTTTTCCAGATCAGACTGGAGAGAAACGAACTGCGCGTATTTGTCTTTCAGCAGGAAATCGATACCGTACAGTGCAATACGACGGTAGTCACCGATGATACGGCCACGGCCATACGCATCTGGCAGACCAGTCAGAACGCCAGATTTACGGCAGTTCAGAATGTCTTTGGTGTAAACATCGAATACGCCCTGGTTGTGGGTTTTGCGGTATTCGCTGAAGATTTTTTTCAGCATTGGGTCCAGCTCGCGGTTGTACGCTTTGCAAGAACCTTCAACCATTTTGATGCCACCGAACGGGATGATTGCACGTTTCAGTGGTGCTTCAGTTTGCAGACCAACAATTTTCTCAAGGGCTTTGTTGATGTAGCCAGCATCGTGAGAAGTGATGGTGGATGCAACGGAGGTGTCAAAATCAACTGGCGCGTGAGTGCGGTTTTCCAGTTTAACGCCTTCCATTACGCTGTCCCACAGCTTGGTGGTCGCGTCAGTTGCGCCAGCCAGGAAGGATTCGTCACCTTCATACGGGGTATAGTTTTTCTGAATGAAGTCACGGACGTTTACTTCATTCTGCCAGTCACCTTTCGCAAAACCTTCCCAGGCTGTGGCTAACTTTTCATTAAGCTCGGACATGTAACACCTACCTTCTTAAGTGGATTTTTTATTTACTGCCTGAGATAACCATCAATGATGGTCGTCGCCACGCAGGTAAATGACCCAGTATGTCAACCCAACTAACAGACCCCCACCGATAATGTTCCCGATAGTGACAGGGATCAGGTTATCAGTAATGAAGTTCATAATAGTCAGGTGAGAGAAACTTTCCGGGGTTGAACCAACCGCGGTCCAGAACTCCGGGCTCGCAAAGTTGCGGATTACAATTCCCATAGGGATCATAAACATGTTTGCGATACTGTGCTCAAAGCCGCTGGCAACAAACATCGCAACCGGCAGAACCATAATCATGGCTTTGTCCATCAGGCTACGACCAGAGTAGCTCATCCAGACAGCCAGGCAGACCATCAGGTTTGCGAGAATGCCAAGAGCGACAGCTTCGATAAATGTGTGGTGCATTTTGTGGTCTGCGGTTTGCAGGACGTTAAGCCCCCAGCCGCCGTTGGCGGTCATGTATTCGCCAGATAACCACATCAACAAAACAAAGAGCAGACACCCAATCAGGTTACCAACATAGACGTTTAACCAGTTACGCGCCAGTTGGCCCCAGGTTATTCTTCCGCTCGCTTTTGCGACGACAATCAGCACCGTTGAGGTGAAGAGGTCAGCGCCGCAGATGACGCAAAGAATCAGTCCCAGTGAGAAGCAAATACCGCCAATCAGTTTAGCCATGCCAAAAGGCATTGTGGCAGTACCGGTTGTGGCAGTGATGTAAAAGACAAAAGCAATGGAGATGAACACACCCGCGGTGATCGCCAGATAGAAGGTCTTCATCGGGTGTTTCGTTGCTTTATAGACACCCGCTTCTTCGGCAACTTTGGCCATCGCAGCTGGGAGTAAAAGATCAAAAGGGTTGTCAGCTTTCACACTAACTCTCTCTTTATTAAGTCGGCGACGAGATACTAACAAAGCATTATAGAAGAGAAATTGATATAGATCATATCTCGCCTGGCTTATAGGCCCGCAATGTGTATGGTTTTACAGCGAAAGCGGAGTAAGTATTTGATTATCCGTATAAAAATAAATTTTAAAAGTTATGAAAAGAGTTGAATTTTTTCGTGCGCGCTCCCGTAAAACAGTTAATTAAAATGGAGTATTTACCATAAAAAGTAACAGTCAAGCTTAGGTAAGTATTATTATATTTACCCATATTTAACTTTATTATTACAATCAAAAATCATTGCGAAAGAAATAAAAAAACGGGGCAATGAAATTGCCCCGTAATATAGCCCAGACGATTGAATCCGCCTACAGTTGGTAATGTTATATGCGCTTATTTTGACCAGTAAGCGGCTTTAGCCTTCTGTAACTTCTCATACGCGTTCAGCAGCGACTGATGTGCCGGGAAGGCTTTCAGATCGTTATCTACAGCGTGCAGGCCGTAGAACGGTTCTTCACCGCTCAGGGCCGCGCTGGCAGCTTCTACAGCGTCTGCGCCATACATACGCACGAAGGCATTCAGATATTGCAGCGGCTGACGTTCGTCTTCCTGCGAGAGCAGCAGCAGGGTTTGCAGGCAACGGTAGTAGTTTGCGCGTTCTGCGGAGAAGACAGACTGGTTGAACTCCATCGTCCATTCCGTCCATGCCAGCGCCTGATCCAGATCACCACCTGCTAAGGCCAGCATCGCTTTCAGCTCGCCAATACGCAGGGTATACCAGCCATTGTCTTTACCGGTTGCCAGACCGAGCAACTCACGCACACGGGTAAAGTCATCGTGACCTTCGTCGTCCAGTTGCGCGATCAGGTTCAGATAGTCTTCTTTTTCCCACTCGCTACCTGGCAGAGACAGTAGTGTTTCACGAAGATGCGCACCCATACTGTTATTTGCCAGCCACAGATCTTCTGCCGGATAAATATCAGACATGCCAGGCACCAGAATACGGCAAGCGTATACGCTCAGGTGTTCGTAGTCGGCAATATAGACTTCTTTATCTTCAGCTTTGAAGATAGCCATCAGGGTGGCGAACTCTTCTTCAGTGGTGCCTGCAAAGCTCCAGTCTACAAACGGGTAGTCCGCATCCTGCTTAAACATATCCCAGGAGATCAAACCGCTTGAATCGATGAAGTGGGTTTCGAGGTTCGCGTGTTCAGCCACTTCTTCGTCGTCGAAGGTTGGCGGGGTAAACACGTCGAGGTCTTTCAGGCTACGGCCCTGAAGCAGTTCGGTGACCGTACGTTCCAGCGCGACACCAAAGTCAGGATGCGCACCAAAGGAAGCAAAGCAGGTACCGTTCGCCGGGTTGAACAGCACCACGCAGATAACCGGGTATTTACCCCCCAGAGAACCATCATAGGCAAAGATTGGGAACCCTTCAGCTTCCAGCTTCGCGATAGACTCCACAACGCCCGGGTAACGCGCCAGAACCTCGGCCGGAATTTCAGGCAGGCTGATGGATTCTGCGATAATGCGGTTTTTAATGTGGCGTTCGAACACTTCAGACAGGCCCTGCACACGCGCTTCGTTGCGGGTGTTCCCGGCAGACATACCGTTCGACACATACAAGTTACCGACGATGTTCATCGGGATGTATACGGTCTGCTCGTCAGACTGACGGGTAAACGGCAGGGCACAGATACCGCGATCCTCATTACCGGACTGTAAATCGATAAGCATACTGGCGGTCAGTTCGTTATCGGCATCGTAGAACGCGCGCAGTCGGGCATCCAGAATACCTTCCGGCAGTTCGTCATCTTCGGTCAGCGGGAACCATTTTTCATTCGGGTAGTGAACGAATGGGCCATTAGCGATGGTGTCACCCAGCCAGAAGTCGGCGAAGAAATAGTTGGTGGACAGACGCTCAAAATACTCACCCAGCGCAGAGGCCAGTGCGGCTTTTTTGGTTGCGCCTTTACCGTTGGTAAAGCACAACGCGCAGTCTTTGTCGCGAATATGCACGGACCAGACGTGAGGAACCGGATTCAGCCAGGAGGCTTCTTCAATATTAAAGCCCAGGTCGGTCAGTTTCTGCTGGAAGCGAGCGATGGAATCTTCCAGAGCGGCGTCTTTGCCGGGGATAAACGTTTGAGTCATGGCGTTCACTTTTATCGTACGTAAAGCGCGCAATGATACGGGTTTTGCGTGACGGGTGCTATCTTCGGCGAAAATAAATGACTGGGCTATGCTTAGTGACAGTAACTCTCTGTTAAGGCATAAAAAAATGAAAGCATTCGATCTTCATCGGATGGCATTTGACAAAGTTCCACCCGATTTTTTATGGGAGGTGGCGCTGCGTAGTCTTTATACCTTCATCCTGGTCTTTCTTTTCCTCAAAATTACCGGGCGTCGCGGTGTTCGCCAGATGTCGCTTTTTGAAGTGCTTATTATCCTGACGCTAGGGTCCGCGGCCGGGGATGTTGCCTTTTATGACGATGTGCCGATGGTGCCGGTCTTCGTGGTTTTTGTCTCACTGGGCCTGCTGTACCGGCTGGTGATGTGGTTGATGTCAAAAAGCGAAAAGCTGGAAGACCTGTTTGAAGGGAAACCGGTGGTCATCGTCGAAGATGGGCAATTGGCCTGGGAGAAAGTCCGCGGCGCCAATATGACGGAATTTGAATTCTTTATGGAGTTGCGGCTCAACAGCGTAGAACAGCTCGGGCAGGTGCGTCTGGCCATCATGGAAACGAACGGACAAATCAGCATTTATTTCTATCGCGATGATGATGTGAAGCCTGGCCTGTGTATCCTTCCTGAAAGCTTCGTTGAGCGGTTTAAGACGATACCTGAAACGGGTGAGTATGCCTGTATAAGATGCAGCCATGTCGAAGCGATGCAGGCAGGAGAGCATCAATTATGTCCCCGTTGCACGAATCCAGAATGGTCGAAGGTTAGCCGGGCCAAACGTATCACCTGACAGCCATTTTGTCGGTTTTGTTACAGCGAGGTGGCAGATTGTATTGTGTGACGACGGGCACATTTCGCCGGTCATAAGTTTTAGACATTGCGGCGCGTGTCACTGAATGATAAAACCGATATCCACAGTAATAACTTATTGCTTTTAGCGTGGTGAGGGAAATGGCTCAAGTCTTTAATTTCAGTTCAGGTCCGGCAATGTTACCGGTGGATGTGCTCAAACAGGCTCAACAGGAACTTTGTGACTGGCAGGGTCTGGGCACGTCGGTGATGGAAATCAGTCACCGTGGCAAAGAATTTATTCAGGTAGCTGAAGAAGCAGAAAAGGATTTTCGTGATCTGCTGAATATTCCCTCGAACTACAAAGTATTGTTCTGCCACGGCGGCGGGCGCGGTCAGTTTGCGGGCGTACCGTTGAACATCCTGGGCGACAAAACCACTGCTGACTACGTTGATGCTGGCTACTGGGCGGCAAGCGCCGTTAAAGAAGCCAAAAAATACTGCTCACCAAATGTTATCGACGGCAAAATCACCGTTGATGGCCTGCGCGCCGTTAAGCCGATGAGCGAGTGGCAGCTTTCTGACAACGCTGCGTATCTGCACTATTGCCCGAACGAAACCATTGACGGTATTGCCATCGATGAAGTGCCGAATTTCGGCAAAGATGTGGTGGTTGCTGCCGACTTCTCCTCAACAATCCTCTCCGCGCCAATTGATGTCAGCCGTTTCGGCGTTATCTACGCGGGCGCGCAGAAAAATATCGGCCCGGCTGGGCTGACGCTGGTCATCGTGCGTGAAGATTTGCTGGGCAAAGCCCATACTTCATGCCCGTCAATCCTTGATTACACCGTGCTGAACGACAACGACTCTATGTTCAACACCCCGCCAACATTTGCCTGGTATCTGGCAGGCCTGGTCTTCAAATGGCTGAAGCAGAATGGCGGCGTGGCGCAGATGGACAAGATCAATCAGCAAAAAGCCGATCTGCTGTACGGTGTGATTGATAAGAGCGATTTTTACCGCAACGACGTGGCGCAATCCAACCGCTCTCGCATGAACGTACCTTTCCAGCTCGCCGACAGCAGCCTGGATAAGCTCTTCCTTGAAGAGTCCTTCGCGGCGGGTCTGCACGCGCTGAAAGGCCACCGTGTGGTGGGTGGGATGCGTGCTTCTATTTATAACGCCATGCCGCTGGAAGGCGTGAAAGCGTTGACCGATTTCATGGTCGACTTCGAACGTCGCCGCGGTTAATCACGCTGATTTTTCACCCCCGCAGTTATGCTGCGGGGTTTTTATTATGTTGAGTTGAGAGTTAAGTTTCATGGAATCCCTGACGTTACAACCTATCGCGCGGGTAGATGGCACCATTAATCTGCCTGGTTCAAAAAGTGTCTCGAACCGCGCTCTGCTGCTGGCAGCTCTGGCAAACGGCACCACCGTCCTTACAAATCTGTTGGACAGCGATGATGTTCGCCATATGCTCAATGCGCTGAAAGCGTTGGGAGTTCATTATACGCTGTCTGATGATCGCACGCGTTGCGAAGTGACCGGTAACGGTGGTGCGTTGCACTCTGGCGAAGCGCTAGAACTGTTCCTGGGGAACGCCGGTACCGCGATGCGTCCGCTGGCAGCTGCCCTGTGCCTGGGCAGCAACGACATTGTGTTGACCGGCGAGCCGCGCATGAAAGAGCGTCCAATCGGTCATCTGGTGGATGCCCTTCGTCAGGGCGGCGCGCAGATTGATTATCTGGAGCAGAAAAATTATCCGCCACTGCGTCTGCGCGGTGGTTTTACCGGTGGCTCCGTTGAAGTTGACGGCAGCGTCTCAAGCCAGTTTCTGACAGCCCTGTTGATGACCGCGCCACTGGCACCGCAGGATACAGTCATTACCATTAAAGGTGATTTGGTTTCTAAACCTTACATTGATATCACGCTGCACCTGATGAAAACCTTCGGTGTTGACGTTGAAAACCAGACGTATCAACGCTTTGTCGTGCGTGGCGCGCAGCAATATCAGTCCCCGGGCAACTACCTGGTTGAAGGCGATGCGTCATCTGCCTCTTACTTCCTGGCTGCCGGCGCGATTAAAGGCGGTACGGTGAAAGTGACCGGTATCGGGCGTAACAGCGTGCAGGGCGATATCCGTTTCGCTGACGTGCTGGAGAAAATGGGGGCTGTTGTGACCTGGGGTGATGATTTCATCTCCTGTACACATGGCGAGCTGAACGCCATCGATATGGACATGAACCATATCCCGGATGCCGCAATGACCATTGCGACAGCTGCGCTGTTTGCGAAAGGTACTACCACGCTGCGTAATATCTATAACTGGCGCGTGAAAGAAACCGATCGTCTGTTTGCGATGGCGACCGAATTGCGTAAAGTGGGTGCAGAGGTAGAAGAGGGCGAAGATTACATTCGCGTGACACCTCCGGCCAAATTGCAGGTTGCAGAAATTGGTACCTACAATGATCACCGTATGGCGATGTGCTTCTCGCTGGTGGCGTTGTCCGACACGCCTGTGACTATTCTCGACCCGAAATGTACGGCGAAAACCTTCCCGGACTACTTCGAGCAGCTGGCGCGCATTAGCACGCTGGCCTGATGACATTATGCCGCATTCTGCGATGCGGCATTTCCTTACGCTTCCTGACGTTCATTCCTGCCCATTTCTTCTACACTCTGCTTCATTAAATCCGTAATTTGCACGCAAAGGTAACAGTTGCGCACGTTGGCGCGTATAATGCGCGGCGTTTATGTTAACGGTATGCCTTGATTAAGGAGAAAAAGATGACGGCAGTTGCCCCGGTAATCACCATTGATGGGCCTAGTGGCGCAGGGAAAGGTACTCTGTGCAAGGCGATGGCGGAAGCATTGCAATGGCATCTTTTAGATTCAGGAGCAATCTATCGCGTGCTGGCCCTGGCTGCGTTGCATCACCATGTGGATGTCGCATCTGAAGAAGCGCTGGTACCGCTGGCGGCGCACCTGGATGTGCGTTTTGTGTCGACCGACGGCAACCTTGAAGTGATCCTGGAAGGGGAAGATGTGAGCGGAGAAATCCGCACGCAGGAAGTGGCTAATGCCGCCTCTCAGGTTGCTGCGTTTCCACGCGTTCGCGAGGCGCTGCTGCGTCGCCAACGTGCCTTCCGTGAAGCGCCAGGTCTGATAGCCGATGGGCGTGATATGGGTACAGTGGTATTCCCTGATGCACCTGTTAAAATTTTCCTTGATGCTTCCTCTGAAGAACGTGCGCATCGCCGTATGCTTCAGTTGCAGGAGAAGGGCTTTAGTGTTAACTTTGATCGCCTTTTATCCGAGATAAAAGAGCGCGACGACCGCGATCGTAACCGCGCCGTTGCCCCACTTGTTCCTGCAGAAGATGCATTAGTTCTGGATTCAACCAGTTTAACTATTGAGCAAGTGATTGAAAAAGCGCTACAATATGCGCGCCAGAAACTGGCACTCGCGTAATTGCGACCGATTTAGCAGTACCCCCGCTGCAATGGATTGACGGCGGGTATGTGAAACAACCCCATCCGGCAGGAGCCAGGTGGACGTTATATTAACCTGAAGATTAAACATGACTGAATCTTTTGCTCAACTATTTGAAGAATCCTTAAAAACAATCGAAACCCGTCCGGGTTCCATCGTTCGTGGTGTTGTTGTTGCTATCGACAAAGACGTAGTACTGGTTGACGCCGGTCTGAAATCTGAGTCCGCCATTCCGGCAGAGCAGTTCAAAAACGCCCAGGGCGAGCTGGAAATCCAGGTTGGTGACGAAGTTGACGTTGCTCTGGATGCAGTAGAAGACGGCTTCGGTGAAACCCTGCTGTCCCGTGAAAAAGCTAAACGTCACGAAGCTTGGATCACGCTGGAAAAAGCTTACGAAGAAGCTGAAACTGTAGTCGGTGTTATCAACGGCAAAGTTAAAGGCGGCTTCACTGTTGAGCTGAATGGTATTCGTGCGTTCCTGCCAGGTTCTCTGGTAGACGTTCGTCCAGTTCGTGACACCCTGCACCTGGAAGGCAAAGAGCTTGAGTTCAAAGTAATCAAGCTGGACCAGAAGCGTAACAACGTTGTTGTTTCCCGTCGTGCTGTTATCGAATCCGAAAACAGTGCAGAACGTGATCAGCTGCTGGAAAACCTGCAGGAAGGCATGGAAGTCAAAGGTATCGTTAAGAACCTCACTGACTACGGCGCATTCGTTGACCTGGGCGGCGTTGATGGCCTGCTGCACATCACCGACATGGCGTGGAAACGCGTTAAGCACCCAAGCGAAATCGTGAACGTTGGCGACGAAATCACTGTTAAAGTGCTGAAGTTCGACCGCGAACGTACTCGTGTATCCCTCGGCCTGAAACAGCTGGGCGAAGATCCATGGGTTGCTATCGCTAAACGTTACCCAGAAGGTACTAAACTGACTGGTCGCGTTACCAACCTGACTGACTACGGCTGCTTCGTTGAAATCGAAGAAGGCGTTGAAGGTCTGGTGCACGTTTCCGAAATGGACTGGACCAACAAAAACATCCACCCATCCAAAGTTGTTAACGTTGGTGATGTAGTGGAAGTTATGGTTCTGGATATCGACGAAGAACGTCGTCGTATCTCCCTGGGCCTGAAACAGTGCAAAAACAACCCATGGCAGCAGTTCGCGGAAACCCACAACAAGGGCGACCGTGTTGAAGGTAAAATCAAGTCTATCACTGACTTCGGTATCTTCATCGGCCTGGACGGCGGCATCGATGGCCTGGTTCACCTGTCTGACATCTCCTGGAACGTTGCAGGCGAAGAAGCAGTTCGTGAATACAAAAAAGGCGACGAAATCGCAGCAGTTGTTCTGCAAGTTGACGCAGAGCGTGAGCGTATCTCCCTGGGCGTTAAACAGCTCGCAGAAGATCCGTTCAACAACTGGGTTGCACTGAACAAGAAAGGCGCAATCGTAAACGGTAAAGTGACTGCAGTTGACGCTAAAGGCGCAACCGTAGAACTGGCTGACGGCGTTGAAGGTTACCTGCGCGCTTCTGAAGCTTCACGTGACCGCGTTGAAGATGCAACTCTGGTTCTGAGCGTTGGCGACGACGTTGAAGCTAAGTTCACCGGTGTTGACCGTAAGAACCGCGCTATCAGCCTGTCCGTACGTGCTAAAGACGAAGCTGACGAGAAAGATGCAATCGCAACTGTTAACAAACAGGAAGATGCAAACTTCTCTAACAACGCAATGGCTGAAGCTTTCAAAGCAGCTAAAGGCGAGTAATATCAAGTTCTCTGCATCATTTTGAGCTGTAACGCAATTACAGTGAGAAGGATGAGGAGCAGACTTGACAGATTGCAGGATTCGTCCTGTAATCAATAACAAAGGGCGGCTACGGCCGCCCTTGTTTAATGAGCTGTTCAGCTAATTGGTTTGAAGGAACCGGAGGAATCATGACCAAGTCAGAATTGATTGAGAGACTTGCCAGTCAGCAACCGCATGTCCCGGCGAAGGCCGTGGAAGATGCTGTTAAAGAGATGCTGGAGCATATGGCCACCACTCTTGCCCAGGGCGAGCGCATTGAAATCCGCGGTTTCGGAAGTTTTTCTCTGCACTACCGTGCTCCACGTACCGGGCGTAACCCGAAGACAGGCGATAAAGTAGAGCTGGAAGGTAAATACGTTCCGCACTTTAAGCCAGGTAAAGAACTGCGCGATCGCGCCAATATTTATGGCAACTGAGTTTAGCTTTCAGGGTTAAACTGGGTTAAAAAGAAAGCACCTTAGGGTGCTTTTTTTGTTTGACGTTATTCTATTCTGAAGATGCCTCGCAATTCTGTATCCGCTTTTCTGCAAACTGAAAAATTCATTACAGCGCCCGCTGTCGTTCTCACTTTCTCTGCCTGACTCTCACCCTTAACAGCCACATACTCCTGCAAAACAGGGAGGTTGTGATGGGGATACCGACGATCAGTATGTGCGTGATTCTGGCAGTAATACCACTGCTCTGGTTGCCCGTGTTGCCAGGTATGCATGGGGTATGGGTGATGATCGCGACAGGGGTTTTATTCTCATTACACCGGTTAACGGGAATGCGCTTTACAGGCCTGTGGATGCTCTTTTTTTCCTGGGCAGTACTGTCGGCAATGGAGCTCGTCTGGCCGATGCAGCATTTAACCCACGGAGCACAACAGGCTGAGGTGGTGATCACTGAAACGGATGGTGCAACGACCCATAAAGGAACGATTGTTTCCCTGAATGGAAAGCGCTGGTGGCCCGCAACTGGCGTGGTGCTATACGGCAATGAGTTACCGCAGCCAGCCTGCGCAGGGCAGCGTTGGGCGTTGACACTGCGCCTCAGGGCCGTACATGGTGAGTTAAATGATGGCGGCTTTGATTCACAGCGAAATGCATTTGCCCGGCACCAGACATTGACCGGCAGATTTACAGCGGCAGAAATTGTCGATGGATCCTGTAGTTTACGCTCACGCTATCTGGCTTCTTTGCAAAACACACTTTCTTCTTATCACTGGGGGCCGGTGATCCTGGGCCTGGGGATGGGAGAGCGTCTGGCAGTGTCCCGGGAAATCAATAATCTGATGCGTGAGACCGGCACGATACATCTGATGGCAATATCCGGGTTACACATTGCACTTGCTGCATCAGTTGTATGGCTACTGGCCCGGGGCGTGCAGTTTTTCTTACCCTGCCACTTCATTAACTGGCGAATGCCTTTACTGGCGGGGCTTTTTTTTGCCGCCTTCTACGCGTGGCTGACAGGCCTGCAACCGCCCGCGTTACGTACGGTTATCTCGCTCGCAACCTTTGCGGCATTACGACTCAGCGGGCGATGCTGGTCAGCCTGGCAGGTTTGGTTATGCTGCGTGGCAGCCATTCTGGTTGCCGACCCGATGTCTGTACTTTCCCAGAGCCTCGTATTGTCAGCTTTTGCCGTAGCGGCACTGATATTCTGGTATCAGTGGTTACCGCTGCCGCCCTGGCGACTAACCCACTGGTTACGGCCATTGGGACATCTGCTGTATCTACAGGTGGGGATGTTGCTGCTGCTGTTGCCATTGCAGGTGCTGATTTTCCATGGATTCAGCCTCTCTTCACTAGTGGCTAATCTGTTTGCCGTACCCCTGGTGACGTTTATCTCTGTTCCACTGATCCTGCTTGGCCTGTTACTGCATTTGTTGCCGTTAGCTGCTCTGGAAATGGCTATCTGGCTCGCGGCGGATAAATCAATGGCGTTGCTTTTCTGGTTATTGATGCATTTACCCGACGGATGGCAGGACATCGATGAACGCTGGCAGTATCTAACACTGCTGCCCTGGTTCGCCGTTCTTGGCTGGCGCTTGCACATCTGGAAAACAGCGCCGGCGGTGTGCCTGGCGGGTACTGTTTTACTGACGTTCCCGCTCTGGAGAACGATGAAAAATGATAGCTGGACGCTGCATATGCTGGATGTGGGACAGGGGCTGGCTATGGTTATTGAACGTGAGGGCAGGGCGATTCTTTACGATACCGGGCTTGCCTGGCCAGGCGGTGATAGCGCCCAGCAGATCATTATTCCCTGGCTACGCTGGCATCACCTGGCCCCCGACGGTGTCATTGTGAGCCATGAGCATCTTGATCATGCCGGGGGCCTGCAATCATTACAAAAAGTCTGGCCGGTCATGTGGATAAGAAGCTCACTGCGCTGGGCGGGGCATCTTCCGTGTTTCCGTGGTCAACAGTGGCGATGGCATGGGTTAACATTCACCGTTCACTGGCCACCTGAAGATCTGTCTGTAGCGGGTAATAATCGCTCTTGCGTGGTAAAAATCGATGATGGCAGGCAGAGCGTTCTGTTGACGGGCGATATTGAGGCTAAGGCTGAACAGGCGATGGTAAGCCATCACTGGCGTTATCTTACGTCTACACTCATTCAGGTGCCTCATCATGGGAGCAATACCTCTTCCTCACTGCCACTGGTTCAGCGCACGGACGGAAAAGTTGCGTTGGCCTCTGCAGCACGCTATAACGCATGGCGATTTCCGTCGGTAAAAGTGGTCGGACGTTACAGAAAAGAGGGCTATTTATGGCTGGATACACCTCAATCTGGACAAATCTCCGTGACTTTTTCGCAACATAGCTGGCAAATCCGCCGCTTACGCGATCAATATTTACAGCGTTGGTATCATCAGTGGTTTGGCGAGCCAGTAGATAACGGGTAGAATATGCGGCTATTTCAACAAGTGCTGGTTTTTTGAATGCATAACGACAAAGATCTCTCCACGTGGCAAACGTTCCGCCGACTCTGGCCGATGATTGCACCTTTTAAAACAGGCTTGATCGTGGCGGGCGTAGCGTTAATCCTCAACGCAGCCAGCGATACTTTTATGCTATCGCTCCTCAAACCGTTACTGGATGACGGTTTTGGTAAAACGGATCGCTCAGTGTTGCTATGGATGCCTCTGGTGGTTGTCGGACTGATGATCTTACGCGGTATCACCAGCTATATTTCCAGTTACTGCATTTCATGGGTATCGGGAAAAGTGGTTATGACCATGCGTCGTCGGCTGTTCAGTCATATGATGGGGATGCCCGTCTCTTTCTTTGACAAGCAGTCTACCGGGACGTTGTTGTCACGTATCACGTATGACTCAGAGCAGGTGGCATCGTCATCCTCCAGCGCACTGATTACCGTTGTGCGTGAAGGCGCGTCGATCATCGGCCTGTTTATCATGATGTTCTACTACAGCTGGCAGCTGTCGATCATCCTCATTGTTCTGGCACCAATTGTTTCTATTGCAATCCGCATGGTTTCTAAACGTTTTCGTAATATCAGTAAGAACATGCAGAACACTATGGGGCAGGTGACGACCAGCGCAGAGCAGATGCTGAAAGGGCATAAAGAAGTGTTAATTTTCGGCGGTCAGGAAGTCGAAACGAAACGCTTTGATAAGGTCAGCAACAAAATGCGTCTCCAGGGGATGAAAATGGTGTCGGCCTCTTCTATTTCCGACCCGGTCATTCAGTTGATTGCATCCCTTGCACTGGCATTTGTTCTGTATGCCGCAAGCTTCCCAAGCGTGATGGAAACCCTGACTGCCGGTACGATCACCGTGGTCTTCTCCTCGATGATTGCGCTGATGCGTCCGCTGAAATCACTGACTAACGTGAACGCGCAGTTCCAGCGCGGTATGGCGGCTTGCCAGACACTGTTCAGCATCCTGGATTCCGAACAGGAAAAAGACGAAGGCAAACGTGTCATTGAACGCGCCCAGGGTGACGTTGAGTTCCGTAACGTCACCTTCACCTACCCGGGCCGTGAAACCCCTGCGCTGCGCAACATCAGCCTGAATATTCCGGCGGGTAAAACCGTTGCGCTGGTGGGGCGTTCTGGTTCAGGTAAGTCAACTATTGCCAGCCTGATCACGCGTTTCTACGACATTAACGAAGGTGAGATCCTGTTAGACGGTCACGACCTCAGGGAATACACACTGCAATCGCTGCGTAATCAGGTTGCGCTGGTGTCCCAGAACGTTCATCTGTTTAACGATACAGTTGCCAACAACATCGCTTATGCACGTACGGAAGAATACAGCCGCGAGCAGATTGAAAACGCTGCACGCATGGCCTACGCGATGGACTTTATCAACAAAATGGATAACGGTCTTGATACGGTCATCGGTGAGAACGGTGTACTGCTCTCGGGTGGTCAGCGTCAGCGTATCGCCATTGCGCGCGCACTGCTGCGTGATAGCCCAATCCTTATTCTGGATGAGGCGACCTCTGCGCTGGATACGGAATCTGAGCGTGCCATTCAGTCTGCGCTGGATGAACTGCAAAAGAACCGCACGTCACTGGTGATTGCACACCGCCTGTCGACTATCGAGCAGGCCGACGAAATCGTTGTTGTTGAAGATGGCCTGATTGTCGAACGTGGCAGTCATGCCGATCTGCTGGCACATCGTGGCGTTTACGCCCAACTTCACAAGATGCAGTTTGGCGAATGATCGCACGCATCTGGTCAGGTGAATCCCCACTGTGGCTGTTGCTTCTGCCGCTCTCCTGGCTTTATGGCCTGGTGAGCGGCGTCATTAGCCTGCTTTATCGTATGGGGATAAAACGTGCCTGGCGTGCGCCGGTTCCTGTTGTGGTGGTCGGTAACCTGACTGCCGGTGGAAATGGCAAAACGCCGGTCGTTATCTGGCTGGTGGAACAACTTAAAGCGCGCGGTATTCGCGTTGGGGTAGTGTCACGCGGTTACGGTGGCAAAGCGGCTCAGTACCCATTGTTGCTGACATCCGACACCACGACGGCTGAAGCTGGTGATGAGCCTGTTTTAATCTACCAGCGAACAGGTGCGCCGGTTGCGGTGTCGCCTGTGCGTAGCGAAGCGGTTCAGGCTCTCCTGGCTGAACATGACGTACAAATCATCATCACTGACGACGGCCTGCAACATTACGCACTGGCGCGTGACAAAGAGATTGTGGTCATTGATGGCGTTCGTCGTTTTGGCAATGGCTGGTGGTTGCCCGCCGGGCCGATGCGCGAACGTGCTTCACGACTGAAGTCAGTTGATGCGGTCATTGTGAATGGTGGCGTGGCGGAGCAGGGCGAAATTCCTATGCATCTCCATCCCGGTCTGGCCGTGAATTTGCTGACCGGGGAGCGCAAGGCTGTTGCACTACTTCCGGCTCTGGTTGCAATGGCGGGGATTGGGCATCCACCTCGCTTCTTCACTACTCTGGAACAATGCGGTGCAAGGCTTGAGAGGCGTGTTCCGCTGGCCGACCATCAGGCATTCGTGCCGGAACAGGTTGCAGCCTTCACCGTTCCCGGACAGACGTTGATCATGACAGAAAAAGACTCGGTGAAATGCCGCGCCTTTGCAAAAGAGAACTGGTGGTATCTGCCGGTTGACGCTGAACTCAGCGGTGAGCAACCGGAACAATTGCTAAAGGACCTGATTGCGTTGGTGCATTAATCGCAAACGCGGTTCTGGTGGCGCTTTGACTGACAGGAAAACGCATGTCTCTACCGCAACTCTCACTCTCAGCCGCACGTAACTTACATCTTGCCGCGCAGGGGCTGCTGAAAAAGCCTCGTCGCCGCGCACAACCTTCCGATATTCTTTCCACCGTGCAGCGTATGTCTCTGCTGCAAATCGACACCATTAACATCGTGGCCCGTAGCCCCTATCTGGTGCTGTTTAGCCGCCTGGGGGCGTATCAGCCTCAGTGGCTGGACAATGCGCTCAGCCAGGGCGAGTTAATGGAGTACTGGGCGCATGAAGCCTGCTTTCTGCCGCGCAGCGATTTTTCGCTGGTGCGTCACCGGATGCTCTCCCCGGATAAAATGGGCTGGAAATACCGCCAGGAGTGGATGCGGGAGCACGCCGCTGAAATCGAACAACTTATTGCCCATATACAGGAAAACGGCCCGGTTCGTTCGGTTGATTTTGAGCATCCACGAAAAGGGGCGAGTGGCTGGTGGGAGTGGAAACCGCACAAACGCCATCTTGAAGGATTGTTTACTTCAGGAAAGGTGATGGTGATAGAACGCCGCAATTTTCAGCGGGTGTATGACCTCACGCATCGCGTAATGCCGCACTGGGATGACCAGCGCGATCTGCTCTCGCAGGGGGATGCTGAAGCCATCATGCTGGCAAACAGCGCCCGAAGTCTGGGGATCTTTCGCCCACAGTGGCTGGCGGATTACTACCGGCTTCGCCAGCCAGTGCTAAAACCTCTGCTGGACATGTGGCACCAGGCGCAGCGTGTTATCCCGGTTGAAGTCGAAACGCTTGGTGAGATGTGGCTGGACGCTGATTTGCTGCCCCTGTTGCCGCAGGCTCAGGAGGGTAAACTCCAGGCGACGCACAGCGCGGTGCTTTCACCTTTTGATCCGGTGGTCTGGGACAGAAAACGTGCCGAGCAGTTGTTTAATTTCAGCTACCGGCTGGAGTGCTACACCCCGGCGCCAAAACGTCAGTACGGCTATTTTGTTCTACCGCTGCTGCACAAAGGGCAACTGGTCGGGCGTATGGATGCCAAGATGCACCGCAAAACGGGAGTACTCGAGGTTATCGCCCTCTATCTTGAAGAGGGGGTAAAAGTGACCGCAACGCTTGATAAAGGGTTAGCAACCGCAATTACGGATTTTGCCGTCTGGCAGGGTGCCCGGGAAGTGACGCTGGGGCGTTTACCTGACGGGCTGTTTACAGCCTGTCGAAGTGGCTGGGAAACAGGCACTCCCTGAAAAGGGATTGTGTTAAGCTTTAGGGATTACCCATACGGAGGAACTATGGATCACCGTTTACTTGAAATTATTGCCTGCCCGGTGTGCAACGGCAAACTGTACTACAGCCAGGATAAACAAGAACTGATTTGCAAACTGGACAGCCTGGCTTTCCCTCTGCGTGACGGTATTCCGGTTCTGCTGGAAAACGAAGCCCGTTCACTGGTGGCAGAAGAGAGCAAACC
Source organism: Enterobacter sp. Li2LvB3 (assembly GCF_056156645.1). Classification (NCBI taxonomy): domain Bacteria; kingdom Pseudomonadati; phylum Pseudomonadota; class Gammaproteobacteria; order Enterobacterales; family Enterobacteriaceae; genus Enterobacter; species Enterobacter sp. Li2LvB3. Next base: position 22,485 of record NZ_JBSICG010000009.1, read on the forward strand.
ATGAGTTTTGTTGTCATTATTCCTGCGCGCTATGCTTCAACGCGCCTGCCAGGTAAACCGCTGGTGGATATCAACGGCAAGCCGATGATTGTGCATGTCCTCGATCGCGCCCGCGAATCGGGTGCCGATCGTGTTATCGTGGCAACCGATCACCCTGATGTCGCCCGGGCTGTAGAAGCAGCGGGTGGCGAAGTGTGCATGACCCGTGTCGATCACCAGTCCGGTACAGAGCGTCTGGCTGAAGTGGTCGAAAAATGCGGCTTCAGTGACGATACTGTCATTGTAAACGTGCAGGGCGATGAGCCGATGATCCCGGCGGTAATTATCCGCCAGGTTGCAGAAAATCTGGCCCAGCGTAAGGTGGGAATGGCCACGCTTGCGGTGCCTATTCACCACGCTGAAGAAGCGTTCAACCCGAATGCGGTGAAAGTGGTGATGGACGCAGAAGGCTATGCCCTCTATTTCTCCCGGGCGACGATCCCGTGGGATCGCGATCGCTTTGCGGCGTCGAAAGAGACAATTGGCGATACCTTCTTGCGCCATCTGGGGATTTACGGCTACCGCGCAGGCTTTATCCGCCGCTATGTGACCTGGGCGCCAGGCCCGCTGGAACATATCGAAATGCTCGAACAGCTTCGCGTGCTGTGGTACGGCGAGAAGATCCATGTTGCCGTTGCTCAGGAAGTCCCTGGCACAGGGGTTGATACCCCAGAAGATCTCGAACGCGTTCGCGCAGAGCTGCGTTAATCTCTCAGCATCCCCTCGCCTGGGGGGATGTTTAACCGCCTGGGCTTTTCTCCTTTTTCTTTCCCATAATTGATCTCATTCGGGTGACAACCGTCGCCACCACGCTCATTATAAAAGCAGTAGTCTTGATGGGGGTAATCTCATATGGAACAGCTGCGTGCCGAACTTAGCCATCTGCTTGGCGAAAAATTAAGCCGGGTTGAGTGCGTGAATGAGAAGGCAGACACCGCGCTATGGGCATTGTATGACAGTCAGGGAAACCCAATGCCGCTGATGGCCAGAAGTTTTACCTCGCCGGGTGTCGCCAGACAGCTGGCCTGGAAAATGTCGATGCTGGCACGAGAAGGAACGGTGCGGATGCCAACGGTATACGGCGTAATGACGCACGAAGAACACCCCGGCCCGGATGTACTGCTGATTGAACGGTTACGCGGGGTGTCCGTTGAAGCCCCGGCACGTACGCCGGAACGCTGGGAACAGCTGAAAGATCAGATTGTCGAAGCTCTGCTCGCATGGCATCGGCAGGACAGCCGTGGTCTGGTGGGCGCCGTCGATAGCACACAGGAAAATCTGTGGCCTCTCTGGTATCGCCAGCGGGTTGAAGTGTTATGGGGTACGCTTAATCAGTACAGCAATACCGGTCTGACCATGCAGGATAAACGCATCCTGTTTCGCACCCGCGAGTGCTTACCGGCTTTGTTTGAAGGGTTTAACGACAACTGTGTGCTGATCCATGGCAATTTTACCCTGCGCAGTATGTTAAAAGACTCCCGCAGCGATCAGCTACTGGCGATGGTTGGGCCGGGGGTCATGCTCTGGGCACCGCGTGAGTTCGAGCTGTTCAGGCTAAACGACAGCGCTTTCGCTGAAGGGTTACTGTGGCATTACCTGCAACGCGCGCCAGTTGCTGAGGCATTTATCTGGCGGCGCTGGCTCTATCTGTTATGGGATGAAGTGGCGCAACTGGTCAATACCGGGCGATTTAATCGCGCCAACTTCGATCTCGCGACCAAATCACTCCTGCCCTGGCTCGCCTGATGAGCCTTTCAGCCACTGCCAGATGCGCCCGAGCGCCTCGTAGCCCACGCGATCGCTGTGCATCAACCATACCGGGGACGGGATCGCCCGTTCCCACGGGTTAAGAGGCGCAGAGATAGCCATCTGGTTAGCGGGTGCCGGCAGCGGGTGTAAACCCTGTTTTTCGAAGAAAATCATCGCCCTGGGCAGGTGCGACGCAGATGTCACCAGTAAGAACGGCGCATCGCCAATGGCCTGTTTCACCGCGGCAGCCTCTTCTTCCGTGTCTTTTGGACTGTCCAGTGTGATGATAGATGAACGCGGCACGCCCAGCGATTCAGCGACTCTGGCGCCAGCTTCTGCCGTGCTGACCGGATTCGTTTTTGCCGCCGCCCCGGTGAAGATGATCTTGGCCCCCGGATTCGCCAGCCACAGGCGTATACCTTCGTTTAGCCGGGGAAGGCTGTTATTGATCAGGTTTGAACTTGGCGCCCACTGCGGATCCCAGGTGTAACCGCCACCCAGCACCACGATAAATCCGATTTTCTGATTTCCCTGCCAGGTCGGGTACTTATTTTCAATCGGGCGCAATAAGCTATCTGCGACGGGTTGCAGGCTTAACAACAGCAACGCCAGCCAGCCGAGCGTAATGAGCGATTTGCCACTTTTCTGAAAGCGACTAAACCACACCAGCGCCAGGCCCAGTGCGATAAGCATCAGCAGCAGAGGAAGGGGAAGCATCATGCCCCCAATGTATTTTTTCAGGGTAAAAAGCATCCTTTTTGGTTCCTTTTTTGACCATACAGCAGGCGATTACCTGTGATCTTACACCAGAGAGGTTCATTCTCCGCCCGGGTATGACAAAATAGCGGTTTTGCTGTTAGCGAGTGGAACTCTCCCAATGCGGGATCGCAATTTTGATGACATCGCGGAAAAGTTTTCGCGCAACATTTATGGCACCACCAAAGGTCAGCTACGGCAGACGATCCTCTGGCAGGATCTGGACAAGCTGCTCGCTGATTTCGGTGACCGCAAGTTGCGCGTGCTGGATGCCGGTGGCGGGGAAGGTCAGACCGCCATACTGATGGCTCAGCGGGGCCATCACGTCACGCTTTGTGATTTGTCTGCAGAGATGGTTGCGCGAGCACAACGTGCGGCAGAAGAGAAAGGTGTGAGCGACAACATGCATTTTATACATTGCGCCGCTCAGGACATCCCGCAGCATTTGGAAACTCAGGTTGATCTGATATTGTTTCATGCTGTGCTCGAATGGGTGGCCGAACCGCAAGCGGTCTTAAAAACGCTGTGGTCGATGCTGTGCCCTGGCGGTGCGTTATCGCTGATGTTCTACAATGCAAATGGCCTGCTGATGCGTAACGTACTGGTGGGCAATTTTGGCTACGTGCAGCAGGGTATGTATAAAAAGAAACGGCGCACGCTTTCACCGGATTTCCCGCGCGAACCGCAGCAGGTTTACGGCTGGCTGGAGGAGATCGGCTGGGAGATCACCGGTAAAACAGGCGTGAGGGTGTTTCATGATTATCTGCGTGATAAACAAAAACAGCATGACTGCTTAGATGCCTTAACAGAAATAGAAACGCGGTATTGCCGCCAGGAGCCTTACCTGAGCCTTGGCCGCTACATTCACGTCACCGCGCGCAAGCCGCAGAGCAAGGATAATCTATGAGTGAATTTTCCCAGACAGTCCCCGAACTGGTTGCCTGGGCCAGGAAAAATGATTTCTCCATCACGCTGCCGGTAGACCGTCTCTCTTTCCTGCTGGCGGTTGCTACGCTGAACGGCGAGCGTCTGGATGGAGAAATGAGCGAGGGTGAACTGGTGGATGCGTTCCGCCATGTCAGTGATGCGTTTGAGCAAACCAGCGAAACCATTAGCGTGCGTGCCAACAACGCGATCAACGATATGGTGCGTCAACGTCTGCTGAACCGCTTTACCAGCGAGCAGGCGGAAGGAAACGCCATTTATCGTCTGACGCCACTGGGCATTGGCATCACCGATTACTATATCCGCCAGCGCGAATTCTCCACGCTGCGCCTTTCTATGCAGCTGTCCATCGTGGCAGGCGAACTTAAGCGTGCCGCTGATGCGGCGGATGAAAACGGCGATGAGTTCCACTGGCACCGCAACGTCTATGCGCCATTGAAATATTCGGTGGCGGAAATTTTCGACAGTATCGACCTGACCCAGCGTCTGATGGACGAACAACAGCAGCAGGTGAAAGACGATATCGGTCAACTGCTGAATAAAGACTGGCGCGCGGCGATTTCCAGTTGTGAACTTTTGCTGTCAGAAACGTCCGGTACGCTGCGTGAATTGCAGGATACGCTGGAAGCGGCAGGCGATAAGCTTCAGGCCAACCTGCTGCGCATTCAGGATGCAACGCTGGCGCACGACGATCTGCATTTTGTCGATCGTCTGGTCTTTGATCTGCAAAGCAAACTCGACCGTATTATCAGCTGGGGCCAGCAGTCTATTGACTTGTGGATTGGCTACGATCGTCACGTGCATAAATTTATCCGTACCGCGATCGATATGGACAAAAACCGCGTCTTTGCCCAGCGTCTGCGTCAGTCGGTGCAAACCTATTTTGATGCACCATGGGCGCTGACTTACGCCAATGCCGATCGTCTGCTCGATATGCGTGACGAAGAGATGGCGCTGCGTGATGAAGAGGTGACAGGGGAACTGCCACCGGATCTCGAATACGAAGAATTCAACGAAATTCGCGAACAACTTGCAGCGATGATCGAAGAGCAGCTCGCGGTCTACAAAACCAGACAAGTGCCGCTGGATCTCGGGCTCGTGGTGCGCGACTATCTGGCGCAATATCCACGTGCGCGCCATTTCGATATTGCACGTATTGTTGTCGATCAGGCGGTTCGCCTGGGCGTAGCACAAGCAGATTTCACCGGCCTGCCGCCGAAATGGCAGCCGATTAACGATTACGGAGCCAAGGTACAGGCGCATGTCATTGACAAATATTGAACAAGTGATGCCAGTTAAGCTGGCACAGGCGCTGGCGAATCCGTTGTTTCCGGCGCTGGACAGCCAGCTGCGTGCCGGTCGTCACATTGGCCTTGACGAGCTGGATAATCACGCCTTTTTGATGGATTTCCAGGAGTACCTGGAAGAGTTTTACGCGCGCTATAACGTTGAACTTATCCGTGCGCCGGAGGGTTTTTTCTACCTGCGTCCGCGCTCTACAACGCTTATTCCCCGCTCAGTGCTTTCTGAGCTGGACATGATGGTCGGTAAAATTCTTTGCTATCTCTATCTCAGCCCGGAACGTCTGGCAAATGAAGGGATCTTTACCCAGCAGGAGCTTTACGACGAGCTGCTGTCGTTGGCAGATGAAAGCAAACTGCTCAAGCTGGTGAATAACCGCTCTACGGGGTCGGATCTCGATCGCCAGAAATTACAGGAAAAAGTTCGCTCTTCCCTGAACCGCTTGCGTCGTCTGGGTATGGTCTGGTTTATGGGCCATGACAGCAGCAAGTTCCGCATCACCGAATCCGTCTTCCGCTTTGGCGCAGATGTACGTGCGGGCGATGATGCCCGTGAAGCGCAGCTGCGCATGATCCGTGATGGTGAAGCGATGCCGGTGGAAAACCAATTGCAGCTCAATGAAGAGCATGAAGAGAACCAGGCGGATAGCGGGGAGGAAGAGTAATGATTGAACGCGGTAAATTTCGCTCACTAACGCTGATTAACTGGAACGGCTTCTTTGCCCGAACCTTCGATCTGGATGAGCTGGTTACGACGCTCTCCGGCGGTAACGGTGCGGGTAAATCCACGACCATGGCGGCGTTTGTCACAGCGCTTATCCCGGATTTAACGCTGCTGCACTTCCGTAATACCACCGAAGCAGGGGCAACAAGCGGCTCCCGTGATAAAGGTCTGCACGGTAAGTTGAAAGCTGGTGTCTGTTATTCCGTGCTGGACGTCATTAACTCCCGACACCAGCGTGTCGTTGTGGGTGTGCGTTTACAGCAGGTCGCCGGGCGCGACCGTAAAGTGGATATCAAACCTTTTGCGATCCAGGGGCTGCCAACGTCTGTGCAGCCGACCGCGCTGCTGACGGAAACACTGAACGAACGCCAGGCTCGCGTGCTGACGCTGCAAGAGCTAAAAGATAAGCTCGAAACTATCGAAGGCGTGCAGTTCAAGCAGTTCAACTCCATTACCGATTACCACTCGCTAATGTTCGACCTGGGCGTGGTGGCTCGTCGTCTGCGCACTGCGTCTGACCGTAGTAAATATTACCGTCTGATCGAAGCCTCGCTGTACGGCGGTATTTCCAGCGCCATTACCCGCTCCCTGCGCGACTACCTGTTGCCGGAGAACAGCGGCGTGCGTAAAGCCTTCCAGGATATGGAAGCAGCCTTGCGTGAAAACCGCATGACGCTGGAAGCCATTCGCGTTACTCAGTCCGATCGTGACCTGTTTAAACATCTGATCAGCGAAGCCACCAACTACGTGGCCGCAGATTACATGCGTCATGCTAACGAGCGGCGCGTGCATCTCGACCAGGCGCTTGAGTATCGTCGCGAACTGTTCACTTCCCGCAAACAGCTGGTGGCAGAGCAGTACAAACACGTTGAAATGGCGCGTGAGCTGGGCGAGCACAATGGTGCGGAAGGGGACCTGGAGGCCGATTATCAGGCAGCCAGCGATCACCTGAACCTGGTGCAGACTGCGCTGCGTCAGCAGGAAAAAATCGAGCGCTACGAAGCGGATCTCGATGAGCTGCAAATCCGTCTCGAAGAGCAAAATGAAGTGGTGGCCGAAGCCGCCGACATGCAGGAAGAAAACGAAGCCCGCGCCGAAGCCGCCGAACTGGAAGTGGATGAGCTGAAAAGCCAACTTGCCGATTACCAGCAGGCGCTGGATGTTCAGCAGACACGTGCAATTCAGTACACCCAGGCATTGCAGGCGTTACAACGTGCGAAAGAGCTGTGCCATCTGCCAGACTTAACGCCGGACAGCGCTGACGAATGGCTGGATACCTTCCAGGCGAAAGAGCAGGAAGCGACCGAAAAACTGCTGTCTCTCGATCAGAAAATGAGTGTGGCTCAGACGGCGCATAGCCAGTTTGAGCAGGCGTATCAACTGGTTGTGGCAATTAACGGCCCGCTGGCGCGTAACGAAGCCTGGGACGTTGCCCGCGAATTGCTGCGCGACGGCGTGAATCAACGCCATCTGGCTGAGCAGGTTCAGCCGCTACGGATGCGTCTGAACGAACTGGAACAACGCCTGCGCGAACAACAGGAAGCCGAGCGTCTGCTGGCCGATTTCTGCAAGCGTCAGGGCAAAAATTACGATATTGACTCTCTCGAGACGCTGCATCAGGAGCTGGAAGCACGTATTGCCGCGCTTTCCGACACCGTATCCAGCGCGAGCGAACAGCGCATGACGCTGCGCCAGGAGATGGAACAACTTCAGTCCCGCTCACAGACGCTGTTGCAGCGTGCACCAGTCTGGCTTGCGGCGCAAAGTAGCCTGAGTCAGCTTAGCGAGCAGTGCGGTGAAGAGTTTGCCTCCGGTCAGGAAGTCACCGAATATCTGCAACAACTGCTGGAGCGCGAGCGCGAGGCAATTGTTGAGCGTGATGAAGTCGGCGCACGCAAGCGTGAAGTTGACGACGAAATCGAACGTTTAAGTCAGCCGGGTGGTGCGGAAGATGCACGCCTGAATACCCTGGCAGAGCGTTTTGGCGGCGTGTTGTTGTCTGAGATTTACGACGATGTGGGTCTGGATGACGCGCCTTACTTCTCCGCGCTGTATGGCCCGTCACGTAATGCGATTGTTGTCCCGGATCTGTCGCTGATTGCCGATCAGCTCGCCGGCCTGGAAGATTGCCCGGAAGATCTCTATCTGATCGAAGGGGATCCGCAGTCGTTCGATGACAGCGTGTTCAGCGTTGATGAGCTGGAAAAAGCGGTAGTGGTGAAAATCGCTGACCGCCAGTGGCGTTATTCCCGCTTCCCTGAACTGCCATTGTTTGGCCGCGCAGCGCGTGAAAACCGCATCGAAAGCCTGCACGCCGAGCGTGAAACGCTTTCTGAACGTTTTGCAACCCTGTCGTTTGACGTACAGAAAACGCAGCGTCTGCACCAGGCGTTCAGCCGCTTTATCGGTAGCCATTTGGCCGTTGCTTTTGACGCTGACCCGGAAGCCGAAATTCGCAAGCTCAGCACGCGTCGTGGCGAGCTGGAGCGTGCCATTGCCAATCATGAAAGTGATAACCAGCAGAGTCGTGCACAATTTGAGCAGGCGAAAGAGGGCGTTGCCGCGCTGAACCGCATTCTGCCGCGCCTGAACCTGCTGGCAGACGACACCCTTGCTGATCGTGTGGATGAAATTCAGGAACGCCTGGACGAAGCACAGGAAGCTGCGCGCTTTGTGCAGCAGCATGGAAACCAGCTGGCGAAGCTGGAGCCTGTTGTCTCGGTATTGCAGAGCGACCCTGAACAGTTTGAACAGTTAAAAGAAGATTACGCCTGGTCTCAGCAGGTGCAACGCGAAGCGCGTCAGCAGGCATTTGCGCTGACCGAAGTCGTTCAGCGTCGTGCTCACTTTGGCTACTCCGATTCAGCAGAAATGCTGAGCGGCAACAGCGATCTTAACGAGAAACTGCGCCAGCGTCTTGAACACGCCGAAGCAGAGCGTACCCGCGCGCGTGAGGCGTTGCGTAGCCACGCCGCGCAGCTCAGCCAGTACAGCCAGGTCATGGCCTCGCTGAAAAGCTCGTTCGACACCAAGAAAGAGCTGTTAAACGACCTGCATAAAGAGCTTCAGGATATTGGCGTGCGTGCTGACAGCGGCGCCGAAGAGCGCGCGCGCATTCGCCGTGACGAGCTGCATGGCCAGCTCAGCAACAACCGCGCGCGTCGTAATCAGCTGGAAAAAGCATTGACCTTCTGCGAAGCCGAGATGGATAACCTGACCCGTCGTCTGCGTAAGCTGGAGCGTGATTACTTTGAGATGCGTGAACAGGTGGTGACTGCGAAGGCGGGCTGGTGCGCGGTGATGCGTATGGTGAAAGACAATAACGTTGAACGTCGTCTGCACCGTCGTGAGCTGGCTTATCTTTCTGCTGACGAACTGCGCTCTATGTCGGATAAGGCATTGGGTGCCCTGCGTCTGGCGGTGGCGGATAACGAACACCTGCGCGATGTGCTGCGTATGTCGGAAGATCCAAAACGCCCTGAGCGTAAAATTCAGTTCTTTGTTGCGGTTTACCAGCATCTGCGCGAGCGTATCCGTCAGGATATCATCCGTACTGACGATCCGGTTGAAGCCATTGAACAGATGGAAATCGAGCTGGGCCGTTTGACGGAAGAGCTGACTTCACGTGAGCAGAAGCTGGCGATCAGTTCCCGCAGTGTGGCGAACATTATTCGTAAGACTATCCAGCGCGAGCAGAACCGTATTCGTCAGCTGAACCAGGGGCTGCAAAGCGTATCCTTTGGCCAGGTGAACAGCGTGCGCCTGAACGTGAACGTGCGTGAAGCCCACTCCACATTGCTGGATGTATTGTCTGAACAGCACGAGCAGCATCAGGATCTGTTCAACAGCAACCGCCTGACCTTCTCAGAAGCGCTGGCGAAGCTGTATCAGCGCCTGAATCCGCAGATCGATATGGGTCAACGTACCCCGCAAACCATCGGTGAAGAGCTGCTGGATTACCGTAACTACCTGGAAATGGAAGTTGAGGTTAACCGTGGTTCAGACGGCTGGTTGCGTGCGGAATCTGGCGCACTCTCTACCGGTGAAGCTATCGGTACAGGTATGTCGATTCTGGTGATGGTTGTTCAGAGCTGGGAAGATGAAGCGCGTCGTCTGCGCGGCAAAGATATCTCTCCATGTCGTCTGCTGTTCCTTGATGAAGCGGCACGTCTTGATGCCCGCTCTATTGCCACGCTGTTTGAGCTTTGCGATCGTCTGGATATGCAGCTCATCATTGCAGCACCTGAGAACATCAGCCCGGAAAAAGGCACAACCTATAAGCTGGTGCGTAAAGTATTCCAGAACAGCGAACACGTACACGTGGTCGGGTTGCGTGGTTTTGCGCCACAGCCGCCGGAGTCGATGCCAGGAACGGCTGACGCGTCATAACGCGTTTTGTTACAAAGGGCGGCGCAGAAGCGCCGCTTTTTTTATTCACTTAACTTGTGCTTACGGCTGCGTTATCTTTAAACTTCTTTACATAAGGTAAGGCAACACTGTTTTAGCCTTCCTATAATGAAGAAAAGCCCCAGTATGATGGGCATGTCGTAAGAAAACAGGGGGCAAGGGATGTTGCTAAAGAAAATTCGTGGTCGTCAGCTGTCTGCACTGAGTTTGTGCCTGGCAGTGATGTTTGCTCCACTGTTTAGCGCTCAGGCTGATGAGCCTGAAATTGTGCCGACTGACAGCTCTGCGACGACAGGCGCGCAGCCAACGTCGTTGTCTCAGCCGCTGGAGCAATCTCCGGCGACGGCGATCATGGCCGGTATTAAGCCGCTGCCAGAAGGCATAAACATTGAATCACTCCAGCAACAGCTTCTGACGGGGCTGCCTTCTGGTTACCAACCTGCGTATCTCAACCAACTGACGCTGCTCTATGCTGCACGCGATATGAAGCCCATGTGGGACAATCGCGATGCGGTTCGTGCTTTCCAGCAACAGCTGGCAGAGGTTGCTATCGCCGGTTTCCAGCCACAATTTACCGCCTGGGTTGAACTGCTGACCGATCCGTCTGTGACCGGCCAGGCGCGTGACATCGTGCTGTCAGACGCCATGATGGGCTACCTCCAGTTTGTCGCCGGAATTCCGGTCAATGGTAATCGCTGGCTCTACAGCGACAAGCCTTACAAGTTGGCAACCCCCGCTTTATCGGTGATTAACCAGTGGCAATTGTCGCTGGATAACGGCAATTTGCCGGGCTTTATTGCAAGCCTGGCTCCGGCACATCCACAGTATGCCCCTATGCATCAGTCGTTGCTTACGCTGGTGTCTGATACCCGTCCGTGGCCGCAGCTACGTGGCGCAGGCTCATTGCGGCCGGGGCAGTGGAGCAGTGATGTGCCAGCCTTGCGCGAAATTCTTCGACGTTCCGGTATTCTGGAGGGCGGGCCAAAAATCGCTTTACCCGGAGATGACCCACAGAGCGTAGTCGTAAGCCCGTCCGCACCTGCAAAAGTGAAAAACGTGCAGGTCATCAGTGATAAACCGGCTGCCTACGACCGCGAGCTGGTGGCTGCCGTTAAGCAATTCCAGGCCGCACAAGGGCTGGGTGCAGACGGTGTTATTGGGCAATCAACGCGCGACTGGCTGAATGTCACCCCGGCACAGCGAGCAGGCGTGCTGGCGCTGAATATCCAGCGTCTGCGCTTGCTGCCAGGCACATTATCGACTGGCATTATGGTGAATATTCCGGCGTACTCGCTAGTCTATTACCAGAACGGCAGCGAAGTGCTGGCTTCCCGCGTGATTGTGGGTCGCCCGGACCGTAAAACGCCAATGATGAGCAGCGCCCTGAATAACGTCGTGGTTAACCCGCCGTGGAATGTACCGCCAACGCTTGCCCGTAAGGATATCCTGCCCAAATTGTGGAATGACCCAGGCTATCTGGAACGTCATGGTTATACCGTAATGCGCGGCTGGAACAGCAAAGAGGCGATTGACCCTTACATGGTTGACTGGTCAACCATTACGGCGTCTAACCTGCCGTTCCGTTTCCAGCAGGCACCTGGCGCGCATAATTCGCTTGGGCGTTACAAATTCAACATGCCAAGTTCGGAAGCGATTTATCTGCACGACACGCCAAACCACAACCTGTTCCAGAAAGATACCCGCGCGCTCAGCTCTGGTTGCGTTCGCGTCAATAAAGCCTCTGAACTTGCGAATATGCTGTTGCAGGATGCGGGCTGGAACGATACGCGGATATCCGATGCGCTGAAACAAGGAGATACACGCTACGTTAATATTCGACACAATATTCCGGTTAATCTTTACTATCTGACCGCGTTTGTTGGCGAAGATGGGCGTACCCAGTATCGTACAGATATTTACAATTACGATCTCACTGCGCGATCGGGCGCACAAATTTTGCCAAAAGCTGAACAATTAATCAGGTAAATGAAGTAGTTCGGGAAAATTGATTGTCGTAAGTTATGGTGAATGCGTGGCAATATGGCTGTAAGCCGCGTGTTTACTGGGGTTGGGCGCCTTGACGTAGGTTGTTTTGCCAGTTAAGGTGCCCTTCGTGCGCTAAGCATATATACGATAAACATTGACCTGTAGACCTGATTATCATGGACAAATTTGACGCTAATCGCCGCAAACTGCTGGCGTTAGGTGGTGTTGCGCTTGGCGCAGCGGCCATCTTGCCTACGCCAGCATTTGCCACCCTCTCGACACCTCGTCCGCGTATTTTAACGCTCAACAATCTGCATACTGGTGAGTCGCTTAAAGCGGAATTTTTCGATGGCAGAGGCTATATTCAGGATGAATTAGCAAAACTAAACCATTTTTTCCGTGATTTCCGCGCGAATAAAATAAAAGCCATCGATCCTGGATTATTTGATCAGCTTTTCCGCCTCCAGGGCCTGCTCGGAACCAGCAAGCCTGTGCAACTCGTTTCCGGTTATCGCTCTCTTGATACCAACAATGAATTGCGCGCCCGTAGCCGTGGGGTAGCCAAAAAAAGCTATCACACTAAAGGACAGGCGATGGATTTTCATATTGAAGGCGTTTCGTTAGCCAATATTCGCAAAGCTGCGTTATCTATGCGTGCAGGTGGTGTAGGATATTACCCCAGCAGCAACTTTGTGCATATTGATACCGGGCCCGTTCGGCACTGGTAATAACGAAATACAGGAGCAGTATGAACTATCGTATTATTCCGGTTACCGCGTTCTCCCAGAACTGTTCATTAATCTGGTGTGAGCAAACCAAACTGGCCGCGCTTGTCGATCCCGGTGGTGACGCCGAGAAAATCAAGCAAGAAGTCGCAGCGTCGGGTGTGACGCTGATGCAGATTTTGCTGACCCATGGTCATCTTGATCATGTGGGGGCTGCGGCGGAGCTGGCGCAACACTACGGTGTGCCGGTGATTGGCCCGGAAAAAGAAGATGAGTTCTGGCTGCAAGGGTTACCTGCCCAAAGCCGCATGTTTGGCCTTGATGAGTGTCAACCTCTGACACCCGACGCTTACCTGAACGAAGGGGAGAGCGTTACCGTAGGGAATGTGACTTTACAGGTGTTGCATTGTCCTGGGCATACGCCAGGTCATATCGTCTTCTTTGATGATAAATCGCGTTTGCTGATTTCCGGTGATGTGATTTTCAAAGGTGGCGTAGGACGCAGCGACTTCCCGCGCGGTGACCACGGTCAGTTGATTCAGTCGATTAAACAGAAATTATTGCCGCTGGGCGATGATGTGACGTTTATTCCTGGACATGGCCCGATGTCGACGCTGGGTTACGAGCGTATACACAACCCGTTCCTCCAGGATGAAATGCCTGTCTGGTAAGCCAGATTAAATAAAAAAAGCCTGCATGATGCAGGCTTTTTTATTGGTCGGGTGCGTGAAAACATCACCCGACGGATTGTTACAGCACAGCGACAATCGCTTCGCACAGCGGCGCCATGTTGTCTGGTGTCATGCCGGCAACGTTAACACGGCCTGAAGCCACCGCGTAAACGCCAAACTCTTCACGCAGACGCAGAACCTGTTCTTTGGTCAGGCCGCTGAAAGAGAACATGCCGTTCTGTTTGATAATAAAGCTGAAGTCGCGGTCAGCGCCTTTCTCAGCCAGGGTGTTCACAAACAGCAGACGCATACGCTGGATGCGCTGGCGCATATCGTTCAGCTCTTGTTCCCAGATTGCACGCAGGGCGTCGTTGCTCAGGATGGTCGCGACCACCGATGCACCGTGCGCTGGTGGGTTAGAGTAGTTAGCGCGGATCACAGACTTCATCTGGCTGAATGCGCGATCAACAGTTTGCTCATCAGCGGCAACCAGCGTACATGCACCTACACGCTCGTTGTACAGGCCGAAGTTCTTGGAGTAGGAGCTTGCAACAATCAATTCCTGATGCACAGCAGCGAAGGCACGCAGGCCTTCAGCATCTTCTTCCAGACCACGGGCAAAGCCCTGGTATGCGAAGTCGAACAGCGGCAGCCAACCTTTTTCAACGGACAGTTTAGCCAGTTGTTCCCACTGTTCCAGCGTAGGATCGATACCCGTTGGGTTATGGCAGCAGCCGTGGAACAGCACCACGTCTCCAGCTTGTGCTTCGCTCAGGCTGGCCAGCAGGCCATCGAAGTCGAGAGCGTGTTTTGCTGCGTCGTAGTAAGCGTATTCACACACTTCCAGACCCGCAGAGTTAAACACGCTTTTGTGGTTCGGCCAGCTTGGATTGCTAACCCACACACGTTTAACAGAGGTATTTTTTGCCAGGAAATCCGCCGCAACACGCAGCGCGCCAGTACCGCCAGGGGTCTGCGCAGTGCGGGCACGCTTATCGGTCACGATCGCGTTGCCTTTTCCGAACAGCAGTTCCTGAGTGCAACGACCAAATTCAGGGATACCATCAATACCGAGGTAGTTTTTGGTGGTTTCGTTTTCCAGCAGATACTGCTCAGCTTTTTTAACGCTGGTCAGTACCGGAGTCTTGCCGGTTTCATCTTTATATACACCAATACCCAGGTTGATTTTGCCAGGGCGGTCATCGGCACGAAACAGATCGGCCAGGCCCAGAATTGGGTCGGCAGGAGCGGCGGTAATGTTCTCAAACATGACGAAGTTCCATTGTGATTACAGGAGTGAAATCCGCTATCAGGTTAACGGTAGATTTACAAAATGCCAACCGTTTGCGACAAAAAGCGTGCGGCTTTTCAAAAGTCGCCATTATTTACTATCAGACATAAAAAAACAGGGCCGAAGCCCTGTTTCTTAAGCATAGAACAAAGTGGTGTACTGATTAGAACTGGTAGGTCACAGCCATTGCAACCTGGTCGTCTTTACCGTTCACGATACCAACGTTACGAGAGTAAGAGGTGTCGTCGATCAGGTTCAGCTGGTAGTCAACATAAACGTTGAAGTTTTTGTTGAAGTAGTAAGTTGCACCCAGTTCAACAAATTTCTGCAGGTCAGCATCGCCGCCATTGAAGGTGCCACGCTGAGACAGGTTTTTACCTTTAGACTGAACGTAAGACACGGAAGGACGCAGACCGAAGTCGAACTGGTACTGAGCGATCACTTCGAAGTTCTGAGTTTTGTTCGCGAATGAACCGTCAGCTTCACGAGTCATGTTGCGGGTTTCAGCATAGGTGGTTGCCAGGTAGATGTTGTTAGCATCGTATTTAGCACCAACAGCCCATGCTTCAGCTTTGTCGCCTTTGCCGTCAGCAGTCTGAAGGTTGGTACGGTCAGAGTTGCTGTATGCACCGATCAGACCGAAGCCTTCACCGAATTCGTAACCAACAGAGGTACCGAAGCCGTCACCGTTAGCGGTTTTAACGTCAGTACGGTCGTTTTTACCCTGATACTGCAGGCCCAGGCTCAGACCATCAACCAGACCGAAGAAGTCAGTGTTGCGGTAGGTCAGAACGCCAGTAGTACGGCCAGTCATGAAGTTATCAGAGTAGTTAGCCCAGGTCATACCGGAGAAAGAAGGTGCCATATCGGTCAGACCTTCTACATCGTATACGATACCGTAGTTACGGCCGTAGTCGATAGAACCAGCATCACCGGCTTTCAGGCCAGCGAACGCCAGACGGGTACGCTGAGTCTGGTTGCTTTCTGCCTGGCTTGCCAGAGCACGGTATTCCCACTGACCGTAACCAGTCAGTTGGTCATTGATTTGAGTTTCGCCTTTGAAACCGATCTGTGCATAGGTGTTGTCGCTGCTGTCGGTGTTGTCACCAGAGGTAACGAAGTCATGCTCACCAACAACTTTCCCGTACAGATCCAGTTTGTTGCCGTTTTTGTTATAGATTTCTGCAGCGTTAGCTGCACCGGCTACCAGCAGAGCAGGGATAACCACTGCCAGGATATTGCGCTTCATCATTATTTATTACCCTCATTGGTTTTTTTATGACACTCGCCACTGCCGTCAATAAATTCTGTCAATAAATATTTCCGGAACTATTGATGAGAGTTTGGTGTCTTTATGTATCTGACAGGCATCTTTCCATTCATAGAACCGTTTCGCTAGCCTGAAAATGCTACAATTCTAAAGATTGAGTAACAAAAAGAAATAATGTGTAAGAATTTGTGTATTTTAAGGAACTTTGTGAACCACCTCAAATTTCAGAACTGATTGGCTAATTAAAAGCCTGGTTCTTTCCTATGTATATGAATTGCTTATGCTTAATTTGGATAAAGGCAATTCATATAAACAGAAGTTAAACGACTCGTTTTTTCTTATGACCGCTACCAGCCTTCTGGATGGCTGTGAATGCGGTTGAAATTTGTGCTAAAGCATCAGGAATGCATTAAGCGCAATAAGAGTGTGGTTTATTTTTTGTTCACAGATATTTCGTGGAAACAAAACGTAACAGGTAGAGGTTATGACGGGGTTGTAGTTTAAAGATGCTGACTTTCAACTGACGAAAACTGACAAAGCAGAATAAAATAATGGCCAGCAATTGCTGGCCATTTTAATTAACGCGGAATTAGAAGCTTGCGTTACGCGGGGTACGCGGGAATGGAATCACGTCACGCACGTTCTGAACGCCGGTCACGTAAGCGATCAGACGCTCGAAGCCCAGACCGAAACCGGAGTGAGGCACAGTGCCGTAACGACGCAGGTCGCGATACCAGCTGTAATCAGCCGGGTTCAGACCCATCTCTTCCATACGGGCATCCAGCACGTCCAGACGCTCTTCACGCTGAGAGCCACCGATGATTTCACCGATACCCGGTGCCAGCACGTCCATCGCAGCAACGGTTTTACCGTCTTCGTTAAGGCGCATGTAGAAGGCCTTAATGTCTTTCGGATAGTTTTTAACAACTACCGGTGCTTTGAAGTGCTTCTCTGCCAGGTAACGCTCATGCTCGGAAGAGAGATCGACGCCCCAGTAAACCGGGTTCTCGAACGTCTCGCCGCATTTTTCGAGGATGGCGACCGCGTCGGTGTAATCCACCTGCGCGAAGTCAGCCGAAACAAAACGCTCCAGACGGGCAATTGCGTCGTTATCAACACGCTCGGCGAAGAATTTCATGTCATCAGCGCGTTCTTCCAGAACCGCTTTGAACACGTACTTAAGCATCGCCTCTGCCAGACCCGCAACATCATTCAGGTCAGCAAACGCCACTTCTGGCTCCAGCATCCAGAATTCCGCCAGGTGACGGCTGGTGTTGGAGTTTTCCGCACGGAAGGTTGGGCCGAAGGTGTAGATCTTAGACAGCGCACAGGCGTAAGTTTCGCCGTTGAGCTGGCCGGACACCGTCAGGAAGGCCTCTTTGCCGAAGAAATCTTTGTCGTAATCGATTTTGCCTTCAGGTGTACGTGGCAGGTTTTCCATATCCAGCGTGGATACGCGGAACATCTCGCCTGCGCCTTCGGTATCGGAGGCAGTAATCAGCGGGGTAGAGACCCAGAAGTAACCCTGCTCGTCAAAGAAACGATGCAGCGCTTGCGCCAGCGTATGACGAACACGAGCAACCGCACCAATCAGGTTGGTACGCGGACGCAGGTGCGCAACTTCACGCAGATACTCGATGCTGTGGCGTTTTGCCGCCATCGGATAAGTATCCGGGTCTTCAACCCAGCCGGTCACTTCAATGGCAGAGGCCTGGATTTCAAAGCTCTGGCCCTGACCCGGAGAGGCAACTACAACGCCTGTCACGATAACGGAGCAACCTGTGGTCAGGTGCAGGACGTCATCATTGTAATTGGGCAGAGAATTATTAATGACGGCCTGTACAGGATCAAAGCAGGAACCGTCATAGACGGCAAGGAAGGAGATGCCAGCTTTAGAATCTCGGCGAGTACGCACCCATCCGCGCACGGTGACTTCTTGGTCAACGGCGACGCGGCCCTGGAGTACGTCGGCTACAGGCACAACGCTCATAATATTCTCTCTGTTAATAGTCGGAAAAAATAGACACTTGTCCACCCTTATGGGGGGATATCTATGTTACCTGGCATCTGCCATCAGACAAGCAGATTTCGCAGTCAAAAGAGAAGAAATCGGAAATAAATAAGAAGAAGGGAGCCAGAAGGCTCCCTGAGATGGCTTAGCTTGCTTTTTTAACCTGAGGCAGGTCGAAGGCCTCACGCAACGCGCGCACAAAGGCTTTGTCGTGACAGATGGTTTTGCCCGGGCTGTCGGAGAGTTTCGCTACCGGCTTGCCGTTACATTCCACCAGTTTAATGACAATGTTCAGAGGTTTCACCTGGGGAATGTCACAGGTTAAACGGGTGCCAATACCGAAGCTCAGGTTAACCCTGGAAGAAAAATGACGATAAAGCTCGACCGCTTTGGCTAAATCCAGATTATCGGAAAAGACCAATACCTTGCTCATCGGGTCGATACCCAGTTTTTCGTAATGGGCTATGGCCTTCTCGCCCCATTCTACCGGATCCCCGGAATCATGGCGTAAGCCCTGATAGCGTGTGGCAAATTCTGGCCCAAAATCGCGCAGGAAGGCATCCATCGTAATGCAGTCGGTCAACGCGATCCCCAGCTGGTCTGGATACTCTTCCAGCCATGCCGCCAGTGCAGCACGCTGGCTGGTAGCCAGGTCCGGGCTAATCTGTTGATGTGCCTGGAACCATTCGTGCGCCTGGGTGCCCATCGGCGTCAGATTCAGGCGGCGTGCCAGATCGTAATTACTGGTGCCAACGAACCAGGACTCCTGTTGTAAACGCTTAACGATGGCCTGCTGCACTTCGCGAGAGAAACGACGGCGCGTACCAAAATCCATCAGGCGGAAGCGGGACATATCCAGCCCTTCAGTCAGCTGCGAGAACTCAACGAGTTTGTTTTCCAGCGACGCGACGGCCTGTTCAACGCCTGTTTCGGGCGAGCGGTAGCGGTGGGCGAGCTCACTGATCACTGCCAGCAGCGGCACTTCCCACATAATCACTTCACGCCATGGGCCTTCCAGGCGGATGTTCAGCTTACCGTTATCGTTGGTGACAGTCACCTGCGCCGGGTTATAGCGGAAATCACGCAGCCAGTTCAGATAGTCGGCTTTGAAGAAGGGGAGGCCAGAAAGCCACTGGTATTCATCGTCCCGCAGAGCCAGATGCTGCATAGCATCGACCTGTTCACGAATGGAATCTGCGTAGATACCCAGCAAGTCGTCGCCCCGGCAGCGAAACTCCGCCGCAACATGAACATCATAATAATGGTGGAAAACGGCTTGCTGCATATGCAGTTTATACGCATCGGTATCCAGCAACGTATGCAGAACAGGAGAAGCGAATTGAGTCATAGGTGCGCAGTAGCATCCTCTCACAGGAGCGTTTAGTACAATAAACAACTACAGAAACCGCTGGAGTATACCTTGTTTAGCGATTTATTGAACCCCGATCACAACATAAGCTGTAGTTATGGTCGAGGGCATTTCGTGCCCCGTGTTATAAAAATGTAGCAAAAAAGGGCTTTGCACCTGAAAAGATAAACATTCTGCATAGCGCGTTTTACACAACAGGAATATATTGAATCGTTACTCGACAAACGATGCATAAGGTTTTCTATGACACAACAGCCACAAGCCAAATACCGCCACGACTATCGTGCGCCGGATTACCTGATTAGCGATATCGATCTGACTTTTGACCTGGATGCCAATAAAACCGTGGTAACGGCGGTAAGCCAGGTCACGCGCCAAAGCGCGACCGCAGTACCGCTGCGTCTTGATGGTGAAGACCTGACGCTGGTATCCCTGCATATTAATGACGAAGCCTGGACTGACTATAAAGAAGAAGGCAACCAGTTGGTCATTAACAACCTGCCGGAACATTTTACGCTGCGCATCGTGAATGAGATCAGCCCTGCGGCCAATACCGCGCTGGAAGGGCTTTACCAGTCGGGCGTGGCGCTGTGTACGCAGTGCGAAGCGGAAGGTTTCCGTCACATCACCTGGTATCTGGACCGCCCGGACGTGCTGGCGCGCTTTACGACCAAAATTA
Source organism: Enterobacter sp. Li2LvB3 (assembly GCF_056156645.1). NCBI lineage: Bacteria > Pseudomonadati > Pseudomonadota > Gammaproteobacteria > Enterobacterales > Enterobacteriaceae > Enterobacter > Enterobacter sp. Li2LvB3. The sequence continues at coordinate 42,408 of NZ_JBSICG010000009.1, forward strand.
TCGCCGATAAAACCCTTTATCCGTTCCTGCTCTCTAACGGTAATCGCGTGGGTGAAGGCGAGCTGGAAAACGGCCGTCACTGGGTGCAGTGGCAGGATCCATTCCCGAAACCATGCTACCTGTTTGCGCTGGTCGCGGGGGATTTCGACGTCCTGCGCGATACCTTCAAAACCCGTTCTGGCCGCGATGTAGCGCTGGAGCTGTTTGTTGACCGTGGCAACCTTGACCGCGCGCCGTGGGCGATGACTTCGCTTATCAACTCGATGAAGTGGGACGAAGAGCGCTTTGGCCTCGAATACGATCTCGACATCTATATGATCGTTGCCGTCGACTTCTTTAATATGGGCGCGATGGAGAATAAAGGTCTGAATATCTTTAACTCCAAATACGTGCTGGCGCGTACCGATACCGCAACCGATAAAGATTATCTCGATATCGAACGCGTGATTGGTCATGAGTACTTCCACAACTGGACCGGTAACCGTGTCACCTGCCGCGACTGGTTCCAGTTGAGCCTGAAAGAGGGTTTAACTGTCTTCCGCGACCAGGAGTTTAGCTCTGACCTGGGTTCACGCGCGGTTAACCGCATCAACAACGTGCGCACCATGCGCGGCCTGCAATTTGCAGAAGATGCCAGCCCGATGGCACACCCGATCCGCCCGGATAAAGTGATTGAAATGAACAACTTCTACACCCTGACGGTGTATGAAAAAGGTTCTGAAATTATCCGTATGATCCACACTCTGCTGGGTGAAGATAACTTCCAGAAAGGGATGCAGCTCTACTTCGAGCGCCACGATGGCAGTGCCGCCACCTGTGATGATTTTGTCCAGGCGATGGAAGATGCCTCTAACGTTGATCTGTCCCATTTCCGCCGCTGGTACAGCCAGGCCGGTACCCCGATTGTGACCGTCAAAGACGATTACAACCCGGAAACCGAGCAGTACACGCTGACCATCAGCCAGCGCACGCCGCCAACGGCTGAGCAGGAAGAGAAACATCCGCTGCATATCCCGTTCAGCATTGAGCTGTATGATAACGAAGGCAAAGTGATCCCATTGCAGAAGGGCGGGCACCCGGTGCATTCCGTACTGAATGTGACGCAGCCTGAGCAGACCTTTATCTTCGATAACGTCTACTTCCAGCCTGTTCCGGCGCTGCTGTGTGAATTCTCCGCGCCAGTGAAGCTGGAGTATAAATGGAGCGATCAGCAGCTGACGTTCCTGATGCGTCATGCACGCAACGACTTCTCCCGCTGGGATGCGGCGCAAAGCCTGCTGGCAACCTACATCAAGCTGAACGTGAACCGCCATCAGCAGGGCCAGCCGTTGTCGCTGCCGGTGCATGTGGCCGACGCCTTCCGCGCGGTTCTGCTGGATGAGAAAATTGACCCGGCGCTGGCTGCGGAAATTCTGACCTTACCATCGGCAGGTGAAATCGCTGAGCTGTTCGAGATTATCGATCCGATCGCGATCGTGGCCGTTCGTGAGGCGCTGACCCGCACCCTGGCCGCTGAGCTGGCAGACGAATTCCTGGCGGTCTATAACGCGAATAAACTGGCTGAATATCGTGTGGAACATGCCGACATTGGCAAGCGTTCGCTGCGTAATACCTGCCTGCGTTACCTGGCCTTCGGTGAAGTCGAACTGGCGAACACCCTGGTGAGCAAACAGTATCATGAAGCTGACAACATGACTGATGCCCTGGCTGCCCTGGCGGCAAGCGTTGCCGCAGAACTGCCGTGCCGTGATGCGCTGATGCAGGAATACGACGACAAGTGGCATCAGGATGGCCTGGTGATGGATAAATGGTTCATCCTTCAGTCCACAAGCCCGGCGTCTGATGCACTGAACACCGTTCGCAGCCTGCTGAAACACCGCTCTTTCACCATGAGCAACCCGAACCGCGTCCGTTCGCTGATTGGTGCGTTCGCCAGCAGCAACCCGGCTGCCTTCCACGCCGAAGACGGCAGCGGTTATCAGTTCATGGTAGAGATGTTGACCGAGCTGAACAGCCGTAACCCGCAGGTGGCGTCACGTCTGATTGAGCCGCTGATCCGCCTGAAACGCTACGATGCGAAGCGCCAGGCGAAAATGCTAAGCGCGCTTGAGCAGCTGAAAGGGCTGGAAAATCTGTCTGGCGATCTGTACGAGAAGATTGCTAAGGCATTGGCTTGATATAAAAGTTAACCCTCCCTCTCCCGGTGGGAGAGGGCCGGGGTGAGGGCATCAGGCATTAGCCTTTCTTCGCGCTAACTCAGTTCCCCCACGCTTCATCACCCGTTCCAGTACTTCTGCTTCCAGCTCCGCCAGTCTTGCTGACCCCACGCGACGCGGTCGCGGAATATCCACCGTCAGATCCAGCCCAATTTTTCCCTCTTCTATCAGCAGCACACGGTCAGCCATTGCCACGGCTTCGCTGACGTCATGCGTCACCAGCAAGACCGTAAACCCGTGCTCCTGCCATAAAGAGACAATCAAATCCTGCATTTCGATACGGGTCAGGGCATCCAGTGCGCCGAGCGGTTCATCAAGCAGCAGCAGGCCGGGGCGGTGAATCAGTGCTCTGGCCAGCGCCACGCGCTGTTTCTGCCCACCTGACAAAGCCGCCGGCCACTCACCCGCGCGATTTTCCAGCCCAACGGCGGCCAGCGCCTGTCTTGCTTCATCCCGCCAGCTACCTTTCAGACCCAGCCCGACGTTGTCGATAACCGTTTTCCACGGCAGCAGACGCGCATCCTGGAACATCATGCGGGTATCATCCTGAATATCGGCAAGCGGGGTATTTCCGGCCAACAGCTTGCCGCCGTTGGGCGCTTCCAGCCCGGCTAACAGCCGCAGCAGCGTACTTTTCCCTCCGCCGCTGCGCCCCACAACCGCCACAAATTGCCCGGCGGGGATATGCAGATCCAGTGCGTTAAGAATTGTGTTTTCGCCGTAGCGTTTCGTCACACCGCTGAGCAACAGCGGTGTTCCCTGGTTCAGTCGGGCAGTATTCATGCGTTTGCCTCCTGAGTGTTATAGGCCGGATTCCAGCGCAACCAGCTACGTTCAAGCCACTGGGCGCTGACGTCGGCAAGCTTGCCGAGCAGGGCATAAAGAATGATGGCAACCACCACCACGTCTGTTTGCAGAAATTCACGGGCGTTCATCGCCAGATAACCGATACCAGAGTTGGCCGAGATGGTCTCCGCCACAATTAGCGTCAGCCACATCAGCCCGAGCGCAAAGCGCACGCCCACCATAATGGAGGGCAGGGCACCTGGAAGGATCACATGGATAAACAGGGCAAAACCGGATAAACCATAGCTGCGTGCCATCTCCACCAGCCCACGATCGATATTGCGGATACCGTGCCAGGTATTAATGTAAATCGGGAACAGCGTCCCCAGCGCGACAAGAAAAATCTTGGCGCTTTCATCAATGCCAAACCACAAAATAACCAGTGGGATCAAGGCCAGATGCGGCACGTTACGCAGCATCTGAATTGAGGTATCCAGCAAACGCTCGCCCCAGCGAGACAGCCCGCTGATAAGCCCAAGCGTCAGGCCGATGCTCCCGCCAATCGAAAAGCCAATCACCGCACGCCAGGAGCTGATAGCCAGGTGTTGCCACAGTTCGCCACTCACGCTGAGTGACCAGAACGCTTCTACGACGCCCTCCGGGGAGGGCAAAATGCGGCTCGATAACCAGCCGGTTGTAGAGGCCAGTTGCCAGAGCGCCACAATGCCGACGGGCAAAAACCAGGGAGCGGCACGCAGCAGCCATTTTTGTGCAGTAACAGACATCGGCGCTCCTTAGCTTTGCGCAGCTTTTCGCGGAATAAACTCATTGGCGACCGCTTCGCCCTGAAGCTGGAGCGGGCGAGGCTGCGGAATTTCCGGGATGGCGACATCCAGATGCGGGAATAACAACTCTCCCACTTTGTATGCCTCCTCCAGATGCGGATAACCGGAGAGAATAAAGCTGTCGATACCCAGTTCAGCATACTCATTGATGCGTGCCGCGACGGTCGGGCCATCGCCTACCAGCGCGGTGCCTGCGCCGCCGCGAACCAGGCCCACTCCCGCCCACAGATTGGGGCTAATCTCCAGATTTTCGCGCTTGCCGTTATGCAAAGATGCCATCCGGTGCTGGCCCACGGAATCCGTTTTGGCGAAGGCAGCCTGCGCTCTGGCGATGGTGTCCTCATCCAGATGCGAGATCAGCCGGTCGGCCGCCTGCCAGGCTTCTGCATTCGTTTCGCGCACAATCACGTGCAGGCGAATACCAAAACGTACTTTGCGACCATGCGCCGCCGCTTTGGCGCGCACCTGAGCTATTTTTTCTTTAACCAGCTCTGGCGGCTCGCCCCAGGTCAGATAGAGATCGACCTGTTCGGCGGCCAGATCCTGCGCGACATCGGAAGAACCGCCAAAATAGAGCGGTGGGCGCGGCTGCTGCACCGGCGGGAAATAGAGTTTCGCATCCCGAACGTGAACATGTTTGCCGTCATAGGTGACGGTATCCCCTTCCAGCAGGCGTCGCCATACGTGGGTAAATTCCGCCGAGGCTTCATAACGTTCAGTGTGATCCAGAAAAACGCCATCACCCGCCAGCTCCTGCGGATCGCTTCCGGTCACCAGGTTAAACAGGGCGCGCCCATTGGAAAGTCTGTCCAGCGTGGCGGCCTGACGTGCTGCCACGGTAGGGGAGACCACGCTCGGGCGCAGCGCGACCAGGAATTTCAAACGCTGAGTCACCGGGATCATCGACGCGGCCACCAGCCAGGCATCTTCACAGGAACGCCCGGTAGGGATCAGCACACCGGTAAAACCGATGCGGTCTGCTGCCTGGGCTATCTGCTGCAAATAGCCGTGATCGACCGGGCGGGAACCCTCTTCTGTACCAAGATAGTGTCCATCACCATGGGTGGGTAAAAACCAGAAAAGATTCAGACTCATGATTTCGTTCCTTGTGTAGCAGTGGGTTGCCAGATGCGATCGCGTATATTCACCTGTTTTGGAACAAGGTGGTTTTGATAAAAGAGATCGGCGGTTTGTTGCTGAAGCGCTGCCACGTGTGCGTCGACAGGCTTAATGGTGGTGGGTGGACGGTGATCCAGGTAGCTGGCAATAACCGGTTCAGGCAATCCCATGGTTTTGGCCAGCAACGTGATACTTTCCTGGCGCTGGCTTTGCGTCAGTGCATCCGCCTGGGTAAAGGTGTCGAGAACACCCTGAACAAAAGCACCGTTCTTTTCCGCATATGGACGCGCGGCAAGATAGAATGATCCGGTCTGTTTCAGCGTGCTGCCGTCTTTAAGCACCCGCACGCCACCCTGAAGTAACGCCGCCGAGTAATACGGATCCCAGATTGCCCATGCATCAACGTTGCCCTGCTGGAACGCCGCACGGGCATCGGCAGGAGTCAGATAAACCGGTTGAATATCGGTGAATTTAAGCCCGGCCTCCTGCAATGCGCGCAGCAGCAGGTTATGCGAGCTGGAACCTTTCTGGAACGCCACTTTATGACCTTTAAGTTCAGCAACGTTCTTAATGGCGCTATTTTCTGGTACCAGAATCACTTCCGCTTTCGGCTTGGGCGGCTCTACACCGACATACACCAGGTCCGCACCGGCAGCCTGCGCGAAAATAGGCGGAATATCGCCGGTACTGCCCAGATCGATACTGCCCACGTTAAGGGCTTCCAGCATCTGTGGCCCGGCCGGGAATTCCACCCAGGAGAAGGTTGTGTTCGGGAAGCGTTTTTCCAGCAACTGATGACTTTTCGCCAACACCATACTGACGCTGCCTTTCTGATAACCAATGCGCAGACTCTCCGGCGCAGTTTCCGCCGAGTGAGCCAGTGCAGAGAGGGTCAGCAACCCAGCCAGTCCTATGCGGGTTAAGTGTTTAAACATGAGCAACTCCTTGCGGCTGGCTAAATGCAGGTACCTGTACATCGCGGCGGTGCAGGGCCTGCCAGAAGGTTTCCAGCGCGCTGTCCAGGCGGGTTTGCAGATTCGGCGTGAAGTGCGGTTTGTGCTGATAGTCGATAACCTGAGAATCATCAGCAAAGACGCCGTGCAGGATCTCCTGTGCTTTTAACGCACTCAGTACCGGTTTCAGGGCGTAATCAACCGCCAGCAAATGTGCAACCGTACCGCCTGTCGCCAGTGGTAGCACCACTTTGCCGTCCAGCGCGCGTTCTGGCAGCAGGTCGAGTAACGTTTTCAGGGCGCCAGAAAAAGAGGCTTTATATATTGGCGTTGCCACAATTAAACCGTCTGCGCCTTTGAGCTGTTCGATCAGAGTTTTGAGCGCCGGGCTGTCAAAGCGGGCATAAAGCAGGTCTTCCGGGGCGAAGTTGTGCAGATTCCAGTGGCACACTTCGATATCCAGGCTATTCAACTTTTCGCGGGCATATTCCAGTAGCGCACTGGAGCGCGAAGGGAAACGTGGACTTCCTGCCAGGGTAATGACACGCATGTTTGCTCCTTATAACTAATTGTTTGCTTTTATCTAACATTCATAACAATTTTCAGGAGTGTGACACCGAGGGGTTATTCCACTAAATGATTTATCCGCAATTTAAATGCCATAAACTGCATAAGAAGTGTGCTGCGAGGGAAACGATTGCGTTTTGCGCGTTTTTTTTGCCGCAGGTCAATTCCCTTTCCGGGCAGGATCGCACATAATCCCCTCCCGGTTTGCACACCGGGAATCCAGGAGAGTTCATGTACTACCCCTTCGTTCGTAAAGCCCTTTTCCAGCTCGATCCTGAGCGCGCTCATGAATTTACATTCCAGCAATTACGCCGTATTACCGGTACGCCACTGGAAGCACTGGTGCGTCAGAACGTGCCGGAAAAACCTGTGCAGTGCATGGGACTGACCTTCAAGAACCCACTGGGCCTGGCGGCCGGGCTGGACAAAAATGGCGAGTGTATTGATGCCCTCGGTGCGATGGGGTTTGGCTCCATTGAAATCGGGACGGTGACGCCGCGCCCACAGCCGGGTAACGATAAACCGCGCCTGTTCCGCCTGGTCGCTGCCGAGGGGCTGATCAACCGTATGGGCTTTAATAACCTTGGTGTTGATCATCTGGTCGAGAACGTCAAAAAATCGCATTTTGACGGTGTATTAGGCATCAATATTGGCAAAAATAAAGATACGCCAGTGGAGCAAGGTAAAGATGACTATCTGATTTGTATGGAAAAAGTCTATGCCTACGCCGGTTATATCGCGGTGAACATTTCTTCACCAAATACCCCGGGGCTGCGTTCTTTACAATATGGCGAAGCGCTTGACGACCTGCTTAGTGCCATTAAAAATAAGCAAAATGAGTTGCAGGCGATCCACCATAAATATGTGCCAGTCGCGGTTAAGATCGCCCCGGATCTTTCTCCCGAAGAATTGATCCAGGTTGCTGACAGTTTAGTTCGCCATAATATTGATGGTGTGATTGCAACCAATACTACGCTCGATCGTTCTCTGGTTCAGGGAATGAAAAACTGTGACGAGGCCGGTGGCTTAAGTGGCCGTCCGGTACAATTAAAAAGCACCGAAATTATTCGTGCCTTGTCAGCCGAATTAAACGGACGTCTGCCAATTATTGGTGTGGGTGGTATCGACTCTGTCATCGCAGCGCGCGAGAAGATAGCGGCAGGTGCGACTATCGTGCAAATTTATTCCGGCTTTATTTTTAAAGGCCCACAGTTGATTAAAGAAATCGTTACTCACATCTAATCTTTTCTCCCTTATCAGACAACCAGGGCTTTATTTCCAGCCCTGGTTGTTTTATATTCCGTCATTGTTGCTTATTTAAACATTATGGTCTTTTATTATTGATGTTATAAACGAAGCTACAATCAGGACATTTTTAGAACAGGGCGTTTGGGGACGGGAGAGAAAAATGCGAATTAAACCTGACGATAACTGGCGCTGGTATTTTTGCGATGAGCATGACCGCATGATGCTCGATTTAGCCAATGGTATGTTGTTTCGTTCTCGTTTTGCCCGCCGAATGCTGACCCCTGATGCTTTCGCGCCGTCAGGTTTTTGCGTTGACGATGCCGCACTCTATTTCTCGTTTGAAGAGAAATGCCGCGACCTGGAACTCTCTAAAGAGCAGCGCGCTGAGCTGGTATTAAACGCGCTGGTCGCAATCCGTTTTCTGAAACCGCAGATGCCAAAAAGCTGGCATTTTCAGGCGCATGGCATGAGCTGGGAGCCAGTCACCGGGGACGCCGCCAGCGTCAATCTTAGCGATACCGCCGAAGAGGTGAGTTTGCTGGTGGTAGAGCCTGGCGAAAATGCCGCGCTCTGTTTACTGGCGCAACCCGGCGTGACAATCGCCGGGCGGGTGATGCAGTTGGGTGACGCAATCAAAGTGATGAACGACAGGCTGAAACCCCAACTGCGTGTTGATACCTTCAGCCTCGAGCAGGCCGTTTAAGCTTCCAGCTGTATCGACGTTTTCGGAATACAGCTGCAACACAAAATGGTGCCGTCATCCCCGATGGCCGATTTCTTCAGCGCACTCACTTCACCTTCTACCAGCCTGATGCGACAGCACCCGCAAATCCCGGCGCGGCACGAGTAGGGAACGCGTATTCCCGCTTGTTCCAGCTGTTCAAGTAAAACCTGCTGGTTGTTGCCCCGGATGACTTGCCCTTGCCACTGAATATCCACCACTGAAGTGGGTTCCATTTCGACATCAACAAACTCTTCTTCCTGGCCTGAGCCATACACTTTGGCCGGCCCGCGCGCGAGAATTTCTATCTCATCGCCCACGCGGATCACGCCGCTGGAGCGAGGGATTAAGTTCTGCCCGAAATCAACATCGCCATTATCCTGCGCGGTGCGGAACGACTGAAGGGTTTTCAGCGGCTCGCCGGAAGGGTGTTTTTGTCCTTTTTCCGGGCTAACGGTGGTAAAGATGCAGCGGCTACAGGGTTTCACTACATCAAAAATCACGCTCCCGATGCGGATCACTTTCCAGGTGTCTTCCTCCCAGGCCTCTGTACCAGTAACAACCAGATTCGGGCGGAACTGCTCCATCTGGACACTGGCTTTACAGCGGCTCTGCAAATCCCGAAGCGATGCTTCGTTGGTAAGCAAAAACGGGAAACCATCAGCGAAGGAAAGCGGGACGGCGTCATGGCGCTTGACCCTGCGCGTCAGCTCAGGCCCTACCCAACGCAGCTGCACATCACGTGCGAAGAAACCACTGAGCCAGCGGTTTATTTCATCCGGGGCGATACGCGCGGTAAAATGATTCCCCCACACTTCCGTTGGGGCATCAACTGGCGCAAAATCACTGAACCGGATGACGACGCTTGAGCCGTCTGGTGCGGTCAGGTGTAAACCGTCATGCAGAGGTGAAGGGGTAAAACGAACCATTTGCGGGAACTGGCGTGCAGTAATAAATGTACCGTCAGGCTCGGTGACCATAAAAATACGATCGAAGGCAAATCCGCTCATGTCGGCCAGCGCGTGAGAAACGCCGATGCCGCGCATCGATTTTACCGGATGAATAAAAAGCCTGGATAAAGTCGCCACTGCACACTCCCTGAAATGAAAATAAGCCTTCAACTTTAGGACATACACGCCATATTAGCTATAATGCGCGACAATTTTCTATGAGTAAAAGTGACGATATGAATTCTCTGTTTGCCAGTACGGCCCGTGGGCTGGAAGAGCTGTTAAAAACTGAACTGGAATCCCTCGGCGCACAGGAGTGCCAGGTCGTTCAGGGTGGTGTCCATTTTGAGGGCGACACGCGGCTTATTTACCAGAGCCTGATGTGGAGCCGTCTGGCGTCGCGCATCATGCTGCCGATGAAAGAGTGCAAGGTCTACAGCGATCTTGACCTCTATACCGGTGTACAGATGATCGACTGGACAGAGATCTTCACCCCTGATGCGACCTTTGCGGTGCACTTCAATGGTGTGAACGATGAGATCCGCAACAGCCAGTACGGCGCGCTGCGCGTAAAAGACGCCATAGTGGACTGCTTTACGCGTAAAAATAAGGAACGCCCGAACGTCGATCGTGAAAATCCCGACCTGCGTATCAACGTGTGGCTCAATGGCGATACCGCCAGCATTTCCCTTGATCTGAGCGGGGCAGGTCTGCACCTGCGTGGCTATCGCGACCGCACCGGTATGGCACCGATCAAAGAAACTCTGGCCGCTGCTATTGTGATGCGTTCCGGCTGGCAGCCAGGCACACCGCTGCTCGACCCGATGTGTGGTTCCGGTACGCTGCTGATTGAAGCCGCGATGCTGGCAACTGACCGCGCGCCGGGGCTGCACCGCGGCTATTGGGGATTCAAAGGTTGGGCGCAGCACGATGAAGAAATCTGGAAAGAGGTGAAGGCCGAAGCCCAGACGCGTGCGCGTAAAGGCCTGGCTGACTACACTTCCCATTTCTACGGCTCGGACAGCGACTCGCGCGTAATTGAGCGTGCGCGCAGCAACGCCCGTCGCGCGGGTATCGGTGATCTGGTGACCTTTGAAGTGAAAGACGTTGCTAACCTGACCAATCCGCTGCCGAAAGGCCCATACGGTACGGTTATCAGCAACCCGCCATACGGTGAGCGTCTTGACAGCGAACCCGCACTGATTGCGCTGCACAGCCTGCTGGGTCGCAATATGAAAGACTATTTCGGTGGCTGGAACCTGTCGCTGTTCAGCGCCTCACCGGAATTGCTAAGCTGCCTGCAATTGCGTGCCGACCGCCAGTTTAAAGCGAAAAACGGCCCGCTGGACTGCGTGCAGAAAAACTACCATCTTGCAGAGAAATCCGCCGACAGCAAGCCTTCTGGTGTGGCGGAAGATTACGCCAACCGTCTGCGCAAGAACCTGAAGAAATATGAAAAATGGGCGAAACAGGAAGGTATCGAATGCTATCGCCTGTATGACGCTGACCTGCCGGAATATAACGTGGCCGTCGACCGCTATGCGGACTGGGTCGTGATTCAGGAATATGCACCACCGAAAACCATCGATGCGCAAAAAGCGCGTCAGCGTATGCTGGATGTGATCGCGGCAACCATCGCCGTGCTGGGTATCACGCCGAACAAACTGGTGCTGAAAACCCGTGAACGTCAGAAAGGTAAAAACCAGTACCAGAAGATGAATGAGAAGGGCGACTTTATTGAAGTGGGCGAATATAACGCTCGCCTGTGGGTTAACCTGACCGATTACCTCGATACCGGCCTGTTCCTTGATCACCGTATTGCCCGTCGCATGTTAGGGCAAATGAGCAAGGGCAAAGACTTCCTGAATCTGTTCTCCTACACCGGCAGCGCCAGCGTCCACGCGGGGCTCGGCGGTGCGCGTAGCACCACCACAGTAGATATGTCCCGTACTTATCTGGAGTGGGCGGAACGTAACCTGCGCCTTAACGGGCTGACCGGACGCCAGCATCGCCTGATGCAGGCCGACGTGCTGGGCTGGCTGCGTGATACGGATGAACAGTTCGACCTGATCTTTATCGATCCACCGACCTTCTCCAACTCCAAGCGCATGGAGGATAGCTTTGATGTTCAACGCGATCACCTGCGTCTGATGACCGACCTGAAACGCCTGTTGCGTAAAGGCGGTACCATTATGTTCTCGAACAACAAACGCGGATTCCGCATGGATCACGACGGCCTGACCGCTCTGGGACTGAAAGCACAAGAAATCAGCCAAAAAACGCTGTCTCAGGACTTTGCCCGTAACCGTCAAATTCATAACTGCTGGCTTATCTCCGCGGTCTAAAGGAAAAATAAATGTCACTTATTAGCATGCACGGCGCCTGGCTGTCCTTCAGTGATGCGCCACTTCTCGATGATACTGAACTGCATATTGAAGACAACGAACGCGTCTGTCTGGTAGGTCGCAACGGCGCGGGTAAATCGACGCTGATGAAGATCCTCAACCGTGAACAGGGTCTGGACGATGGGCGTATTGTTTACGAACAGGATCTGATTGTTTCACGTTTACAACAGGATCCCCCACGTAACGTGGCGGGTACTGTTTATGATTTCGTTGCGGAAGGGATTTCTGAGCAGGCTGAATACCTGAAGGGTTATCACGAAATTTCACATCTGGTGATGACCGACCCAAGTGAAAAAAACCTCAATGAGATGGCTCGCTTACAGGAGCTGCTGGATCATCACGGCCTGTGGCAGCTTGAAAGCCGTATCACTGAAGTGCTGGATCAATTAGGTCTGGATGCAGATATGGAGCTGGCGTCACTTTCCGGCGGCTGGCTGCGTAAAGCGGCGCTCGGACGTGCGCTGGTCAGTGGTCCAAAAGTACTGCTGCTGGACGAACCGACCAACCACCTGGATATCGAAGCTATTGACTGGCTGGAAGGGTTCCTGAAAACCTTTAACGGCACCATTATTTTCATCTCGCACGACCGTTCGTTTATTCGCAATATGGCAACCCGTATTGTCGATCTCGATCGCGGCAAGCTGGTGACTTACCCTGGCGATTACGATACCTATCTGCTGGAAAAAGAAGAAAACCTGCGCGTCGAAGAGCTGCAAAATGCCGAGTTCGATCGCAAACTTGCGCAGGAAGAGGTCTGGATCCGTCAGGGCATCAAGGCGCGTCGTACCCGTAACGAAGGCCGCGTGCGTGCCCTGAAAGCGATGCGTAATGAGCGCAGCGCCCGTCGTGAAGTCATGGGCAGCGCGAAAATGCAGGTCGAAGAAGCTTCTCGCTCGGGTAAAATCGTCTTTGAAATGGAAGACGTTAATTACCAGGTTGACGGCAAAGTGCTGGTGAAAGACTTTTCTGCCCAGGTACAACGTGGCGACAAAATTGCCCTTATCGGCCCGAACGGCTGTGGTAAAACCACACTGCTTAAGCTGATGCTGGGTCAGTTGCAGGCCGACAGTGGTCGCGTTCACTGCGGGACGAAGCTCGAAGTGGCTTACTTCGACCAGCACCGTGCGGAGCTGGACCCGGACAGAACGGTGATGGATAACCTGGCGGAAGGCAAGCAAGAGGTGATGGTTAACGGCAAGCCGCGCCACGTTCTGGGGTATTTGCAGGACTTCCTGTTCCATCCTAAACGCGCGATGACGCCAGTGCGCGCGCTGTCCGGTGGTGAGCGAAATCGCCTGCTGTTGGCGCGTCTGTTCCTGAAGCCAAGTAACCTGTTGATTCTCGATGAACCGACCAACGATCTGGATGTCGAAACGCTGGAATTACTGGAAGAGCTGATTGATGGTTATCAGGGCACGGTGATGCTGGTGAGCCACGATCGTCAGTTCGTCGATAATACCGTGACTGAGTGCTGGATCTTCGAGGGTGAAGGCCGTATTGGGCAGTATGTGGGCGGTTATCACGACGCGCGCGGGCAGCAAACGCAATCGCTGGCGCAAAAACAATCAAAGTCCAAAAATGGCCCGGAACCTACTGTAACAAAAGCAGAAACAGCTAAGAAAACATCAGCTAAACTAAGTTATAACCTGCAACGCGAACTGGAAGGTCTGCCTAAACGTCTTGAAGAGCTTGAAGGCGCTCTTGAGGCTCTGCAAATTCAGGTTGCTGATGCTTCATTCTTTACGCAGTCGCACGACTATACTCAGAAAATATTGGCTGACCTCTCCAGTGCTGAACAGGAACTGGAAGAAGCATTTGAGCGCTGGGAGTACCTTGAGTCTCTGAAAAACGGCGCATAAACAGGGAAAAAATATGTGTGACCAGCACCATGCCGACAGGCATATATTATGCTCACAATGCGATATGCTCGTTGCGCTGCCTGTGCTGGGTCACGGACATAAGGCAACCTGTCCGCGTTGCGGTGCAACGTTAACGACAGAGTGGGACGCACCCAGGCAGCGTCCTACTGCCTATGCCATAGCTGCTCTGTTTATGCTCCTGCTGTCTAATCTCTTCCCCTTCATTTATATGAAGGTGGGAGGGATAACCAGCCAGGTTGACCTTCTTGAAATTCCTGGTGTGATGTTCTCGGAAGATTACGCCAGCCTCGGAACCTTTTTTCTTCTGTTTGTGCAAATTGTCCCGGCCTCTTGTCTGGTCGTGATTCTGTTGCTGGTCAACCGTGTCCGGATGCCCACGCCTCTTAAAATCAAACTTGCCCGTTTCCTTTTTCAGCTAAAAAGCTGGGGAATGGCCGAGATTTTTCTGGCCGGTATTCTGGTGAGTTTCGTGAAGCTGATGGCCTATGGTGATGTGGGCATCGGCAGCAGCTTTATTCCCTGGTGTCTTTATTGTGTGCTGCAATTGCGTGCGTTTCAGTGCGTAGATCGGCGTTGGGCATGGGACGACATCGCCCCTGCACCCACGCTTGCGCAGACGGTAAAAGTGGGTGTGCCGGGTATCCGTCAGGGACTGCGTTCCTGCTCATGCTGTACCGCAGTGTTGCCTGCCGACCTGGACACGTGTCCGCGTTGCGAAACAAAAGGTTATGTACGGCGTAAAAACAGTCTTCAGTGGACGATGGCGCTGCTGGTTACGTCGATCATGCTTTATCTGCCTGCCAATATTTTGCCCATCATGATCACCGATTTGCTCGGCGATAAAATGCCTTCCACGATTATGGCGGGGGTTATATTGCTTTGGGGTGAGGGGTCTTACCCTGTGGCTCTGGTTATTTTTATCGCCAGTATTATGGTGCCGACGTTAAAAATGATTGCGATTGCCTGGCTCTGTTGGGATGCAAAAGGGCACGGCAGGCGCGACAGTGAGCGAATGCACTTGATTTATGAAGTTGTCGAGTTTGTCGGACGCTGGTCAATGATTGACGTGTTTGTCATCGCCGTTCTTTCCGCGTTGGTGCGGATGGGGGGGCTTATGAATATTTATCCCGCTATGGGAGCGCTGATGTTTGCGTTGGTCGTTATTATGACAATGTTTGCGGCCATGACCTTCGACCCTCGTTTATCGTGGGATCGTGAGCCCGAGTCAAGCCATGAGGAAGAGTAAGAGCATGGAAAATAAGAGTGGAGAGGCTAAAGTGCAGAAGGTCAAAAACTGGTCGCCGGTGTGGATTTTCCCCATCGTGACTGCGCTGATCGGTGCATGGATACTGTTTTACCATTATAGCCATCAGGGGCCGGAAGTGACGCTCATCACCACCAATGCTGAGGGTATTGAGGGGGGGAAGACCACCATCAAGAGCCGTAGCGTGGATGTGGGTGTCGTTGAAAGTGCGACCCTGACCGATGATCTGACCCATGTGGAGATCAAAGCGCGTCTGAATTCCGGTATGGAAAAGCTGATGCACAGTGATTCCGTCTTCTGGGTTGTTAAGCCGCAGGTAGGACGTGAAGGGATCAGCGGTTTAGGCACACTGTTATCGGGCGCCTATATTGAGTTGCAGCCAGGCACGAAAGGGAACCCGCCTGGCCAGTATCAACTGCTGGATTCACCTCCACTCGCGCCACCTGATGCAAAAGGGATCCGCGTCATCCTCGACAGCAAAAAAGCGGGCCAGTTAACGGCGGGCGATCCGGTGCTGTTCCGTGGCTATCGCGTCGGCTCTGTTGAAACGAGCACCTTTGATCCGCAAAAAAGATCAATCAGCTATCAGCTGTTTATCAATGCGCCTAACGACCGCCTGGTCACCAGTAACGTCCGTTTCTGGAAAGACAGTGGGATCGCAGTTGATCTCACCTCGGCGGGGATGCGTGTTGAAATGGGCTCGCTGACCACCTTGTTTGGCGGGGGCGTGAGCTTTGATGTGCCGGAAGGGCTGGATCTGGGTCAGCCGGTCGCGGAGAAAACAGCTTTCCGACTCTTTGACGACCAGAAGAGCATTCAGGATGCACTCTATACCGACCATATCGACTTCCTGATGTTCTTTAAAGATTCGGTGCGTGGCCTCCAGCCTGGCGCGCCTGTTGAGTTCCGCGGCATTCGTCTGGGAACCGTGGGTCAGGTGCCATTCTTTGTCCCTGGGCTGCGTCAGGTTCTGGATGACGACTATCGCATTCCGGTGCTGATCCGTATCGAACCTGAGCGTCTGATCAATCAGATGGGTGAGAATCAGGATATTGGGGCGCATATTAGCGCGTTGATGGAGCGTGGTCTGCGTGGCTCGCTGAAAACAGGTAACCTGGTGACGGGTGCACTGTATGTTGATATGGACTTCTATCCTAAAGCACCTGCGATAACCGGTATCCGTGAATTTGGTGGTTATAAGATCATTCCAACGGTGAGTAGCGGCCTGGCTCAGATCCAACAACGTCTGATGGATACACTGGATAAGATTAATAATCTGCCGCTGAATCCAATGATCGAGGCTGCAACAAACTCGCTCAGCGAAAGTCAGGCGACGATGCGCCGACTGCAAACCACGCTGGATAACATCAACAAAATCACCGCAAGCCAGTCCATGCAGCAACTGCCTCAGGATATGCAGAAAACGCTGCGCGAACTTAACCGCAGTATGCAGGGCTTCCAGCCGGGTTCTGCGGCTTACAACAAGATGGTGGCAAACATGCAACGTCTTGATCAGGTATTGCGTGAACTCCAGCCGGTTCTGAAAACGCTCAACGAGAAGAGCAACGCGCTGGTGTTTGAAGCAAAAGATAAAAAGGATCCTGAGCCGAAGAGGGCAAAAGAATGAATAAGTGGCTATTGATGGTTGGCGCTCTGCTTTTAACGGCGTGCAGTTCCGGTGTAGAGAACAAGAGTTACTATCAGCTACCTGTTGCAGCTCAGGCCGGCGGACAAAGCCTGGCAAGCCAGGGAAACCGCCTGTTGTGGGTTGAACAGGTAAACGTGCCCGATTATCTTGCGGGTAACGGCGTGGTCTATCAGACGAGCGATGTTAAGTATGTCATCGCGACAAACAATCTGTGGGCCAGCCCGCTGGATCAGCAGCTGCGAAACACGCTGGTGGCTAACCTCGGAAGCCAGCTTCCTGGCTGGGTTGTCGCCTCGCAACCTCTCGGTACTGACCAGGATACCCTAAACGTCACTGTAACGGGCTTCCACGGCCGTTACGACGGTACGGTAGTGATCAGTGGCGAATGGTTGCTAAACCATCAGGGGCAGCTGATTAAGCGTCCTTTCCATCTTGAAATGAAGCAGCAAAAAGATGGATACGATGAAATGGTGAAAGTCCTCGGACAAGGTTGGGCGCAGGAATCGGCCAGCATCGCCAGAGAGATTTCCCGGCTACCATAAGTAAAATTCATAGTAAAAAGCCGCCGTCAGTCTGGTTCTGATTGCGGCTTTTTTTTCGTTTTGACATCAGGTTGTTACTTGTGCCGGGTCACATTTTTTGTACAAATGATCTTCCGTATAGCTCACAAATATGACACCCGTATGAATTTCGAACATTGACGCTGAGGCATATTCGGGGTATTCGTTATCTGTGCTTGCACACTTTGCAATCACTGTTTTCTTTCCACCAGACAAAAGAATGAGGGAAACGAGGCATGAAGAGACAGAAACGAGATCGCCTGGAACGGGCTCATCAACGTGGTTATCAGGCTGGAATCGCTGGACGCTCAAAAGAAATGTGTCCTTATCAGACGATAAATCAAAGGTCACAATGGCTGGGAGGCTGGCGAGAAGCCATCGGCGACAGGGTACTTATAGCTTGATAACGTCTCTTTAAATAAAGAAACCTCCGCAATGCGGAGGTTTCGCCTTTCCGGGGTTGCTTAAATCAGCAATCAGAACGCAGAAGTGTCCTGGAACAGACCCACTTTCAGATCGTTTGCGGTATAGATCAGACGACCATCTACCAGCACTTCGCCATCCGCCAGGCCCATAATCAGACGACGGTTAACAATGCGCTTGAAGTGAATGCGATAGGTGACTTTCTTCGCAGAAGGCAGAACCTGACCGGTGAATTTCACTTCGCCAACGCCCAGTGCGCGGCCTTTGCCTTCGCCGCCGAGCCAGCCCAGGTAGAAACCAACCAACTGCCACATAGCATCAAGGCCCAGGCAGCCAGGCATTACCGGATCGCCAATAAAGTGGCAACCGAAGAACCACAGATCTGGGTTAATATCGAGTTCTGCTTCTACGTAACCCTTATCGAAGTTGCCGCCGGTTTCGGTCATTTTTACGACACGGTCCATCATCAGCATGTTCGGGGCCGGTAACTGTGGGCCTTTAGCGCCAAACAGTTCACCGCGACCAGAGGCAAGAAGGTCTTCTTTTGTATAGGATTCGCGTTTATCTACCATGTTCTCAATAAGCCTTATTTTAGTGAAGCACGCAGGATAGCTAACACGTGTACGCTGAACAAGTCCGATCAGTTCGGACTAAACCAACTCAACCAACGTAACGGCCACGGGTAACGATGACGAGCGTCCTGCTGTGTCGCCTGAGCAATACGTTCCTGGATAGTTTGCATCAGGGTTGTTTGACCTTCGCCATCCCATACCAGATTTGTCAGTAAGGGTAGCGCATCCTCAATTCCTTCGATGGCCCAGAGCGTAAATTGTTCCTGTTCCACCGCGTCCAGAAGCGCCTGACTCAGGCTCAGATGGCGTGCGTTAGGCGCCGGGATAATAACACCCTGTTTGCCATTCAAACCGCGCTGCTGGCAAATGGCAAAGAAGCCTTCGATTTTCTCGTTCAGCCCGCCAACCGGCTGAGCGCGCCCAAACTGATCAACGGAACCGGTAATGGCGATGTTCTGATTAATCGGAACTTCTGCCAGGGCGCTGATGAGGGCACACAGCTCTGCCATCGAGGCGCTATCGCCATCGACTTCGCTGTAGGATTGCTCAAACGTGAGCGAGGCGGAGAAGGGGATTTGCTGCTCCAGCTGCAACTCAGACATCAAAAATGCCTGCATGATCATCATGCCTTTGGCATGGATGTTGCCGCCGAGTTCAGCTTTACGTTCAATGTCGGTAAATTCCCCGTCGCCAATGTGCACGACGCAGCTGATACGCGAAGGTTCGCCAAATGCACGTGGATGCCCCGGGAACTCGATAACGGACAAGGCGTTGATTTGCCCAATACGCTCGCCCTCGGTTTCCACCAGAATTTGATCCAGCAGAATTTCATCCTGCATCCGGTCGGCGAGATAGCCTTCACGCCATTCGCGTTGCACAAGCATCTGGGTGAGCTGTTCACCGGTAAACGCGCCGTCACCGCTAATAACGCCCACTTCACGCAGCTGTTTGCTGATCCAGAGTGGACAGAGCGGTAAGGTTTCCTGATCGCCGGTATAGCGTACTGCTTCGCGAAGTAGACCAGGCCAGGCGTCAGCAGCCGGAACAGGTAATTCATAGCGTGCAGCAATGGCCATTACCCATTGACACCACTGTGCCATATCATCGGCATCGGCAATCTGAATATTGTCTTCGTACTCGCTGTAAACGGCCAGGCTCGCCAGTTCTGGCTCCATCTCCTGGAAGTCTGCCAGCGATTCACGATCGCCGGTCAGCACCACGGTCAACGACAATGGCATTGACGGCACTGCGACAGGGAGAGGGCGGGATTCGTCGTAACCCACCCAGTCAAAGCGTTGCTGGCTCACAATCGTTTTCAGGCGCATCCAAAGCAGCGGCTGGGAGAGTAAGGTTCTCAGGGCGATGATCAGAACACCACCGTTAGCGCGATGGACAAGCCCCGGTTGAAGCGACAGTTCGCCATTAAACTGACGAAGGCAGCCAAAAAGCTGCTCCGCTTCGACCCAGTTGGCGGTGATCACTTCGCCTTTTGCGGCAAAACGATCGTCAGCCTGCTGCGCCGGTTCAAAAGTAATGTTATGACCCGCGATACGATACTGGCCGCCAAAAACAGCATCTGTTTCTGGCTGTAACTGGCGCATGGCATCACCCAGAAGCGTCAAATACTCGGCTTCTTCCGGGGCTTTGAGCAGCATGAAGGGAGATGTCGCCCACGGGCTTAACACCTGCTCCAGCGCATAATGCAAACGCGGTTGTGTATCGCTAAGTATGAATTCGTGTTCTTTTGCGAGTTTTGGCTGTGCAAAGAGCTCCTGATAACTTTCTGTATCGGGAACAAGGTCACGCCATGCAAGTTTCGTAATGGTCAAAGTTGATGTTTTTTAGTCAGATGTAAAACCGTGGAGTATACCGTAAGCGGAAGGCTCTGCCCAAGCAGGATTGGGGATTTCCGCGGGTGAATCGCCTGTAATGATGCACAGGATATGATTTCTTTTCAGCAGATTGCCAAAAAACTGATATTCTGAACAGAGTTACGTGGTAACACTGAGATCGCAATGAAATATCAACAACTGGAAAATCTCGAAAGCGGCTGGAAATGGAAGTACCTGGTCAAAAAACATCGTGAAGGCGAGTTGATCACCTGCTACATCGAAGCCAGCGCGGCGCAAGAAGCCGTAGATATGTTGCTGACCCTCGAAAACGAACCGGTACAGGTCAATAACTGGATAGCGAAACATATCAATCCAGAACTGTTGAACCGGATGAAGCAAACTATTCGTGCGCGTCGCAAGCGGCATTTTAATGCCGAGCATCAGCATACCCGCAAGAAATCTATCGATCTGGAATTTATTGTCTGGCAACGCCTGGCAGGCCTTGCACAACGGCGTGGAAAGACGTTATCAGAAACGGTAGTGCAGCTGATTGAAGATGCTGAGCATAAAGAGAAGTACGCGAACCAGATGTCGACGCTGAAAAACGATCTACAGGCGCTTCTGGGTAAAAAATAAGATTCTGTATTTCTTCAGACAATAAAAAAACCCCGCTATGCGGGGTTTTTTCTTAAGACGATAACTTATGCCGCTGGCTGAGTTACAACGTCTTTGATGCCTTTAACTTCGATCTCAACACGACGATCTGGAGCCAGGCAGTCGATCAGTGCAGCGCGAGCTTTCACGTTGTTACAGGTAGAACCGGTAACTGGGTTAGATTCGCCCATACCACGTGGGGAGATCTTGTTAGCCGGGATACCTTTAGATACCAGGTAATCAACAACAGACTGAGCACGTTTTTCAGACAGCTGCTGGTTGTAAGCGTCAGAACCGATACGGTCGGTGAAGCCCAGAACCACTACTGAACCGTCTTTAGGATCCAGGTTGCTCAGCTGAGAGTACAGCTGATCCAGTGCCTGCTGACCTTCTGGTTTCAGGGTAGCTTTGTTGAAGTTGAACAGAACGTCAGACTTCAGAGTGAAGTGCTTGGTCTGTACTTCTGGAGCTGGAGCCGGAGCTGGAGCTACGATTGGTGCAGCTTCTTCCTGCTGGCCGAAACGGTAGGAAACACCTACGCTCAGCATACCGTTGTCTGGACGAACACCTACGGTGTTGCCGTCGCCGATGTTGTTAACCCACTGGTATTCCAGACGGGTAGCGATGTCACGGGTCATAGCCCACTCAACACCACCTGCGAATACTGGAGAAACGCCAGTGTCGTGATCGCTGCCAATCTGGTTGTTGCTGGAATCAGCACGCCATACCATGCCGCCCAGACGGGTGTACACGTCCAGATCGTCAGTTACTGGGTAACCCAGTTTAGCAGTCAGCTGTACGCCCTGAGCTTTGAAAGCGCCATTTACGGTGTCGCCTTTGTATGGCATACGACCTAACCAGTCGTAACCCATTTCAAAACCAACATACGGGTTAACCTGATAGCCACCGAACGCACCTGCACCAAGCTGGCTCTCATGAGTAGGGCCATCGTTGTTCAGTTTGCTGTCGTACCAGCCGGTGTCATGGAACTGAGACCAGCCCAGTTTACCACCTGCATACCAGGTATTATCTTTCGGAGCGGCCTGCGCTACGGTAGCGAAGCCAGCCAGTGCCACTGCAATCGCGATAGCTGTCTTTTTCATTTTTTGCGCCTCGTTATCATCCAAAATTTGCCATGAAGATCTCCGACGAGAAATCACGGTTAAATCCTTCACCGGGGGGCGTGGTCAAATATAAATCTACCGATATCTTCGGCTTAGGCCGAGCACCCCTGGCGATGTAAAGTCTACAACGTAGCTAGAAACTTACAAGTGTGAACTCCGTCAGGCATATGAAAAAAAAAAGTTCCGTATACCTAATATTTAACATTTTTTGTATGGAAATTGTGCAGTAAAATTAACGGGAACCGCACCAGACAAGCCTTTCCGCAGATTTAACGCATGGAACTATTTCCACATCTTGTGGTCGAAAAAAATTCCAGGAAAACTCCTAAATTTACTCAATGATACAAATTCGAGTGAATTTTTAGCCCAGAAAGTTGTCCTCTGCGGTAAGAATCTGGATGAACCGGACGCATAATAAAACCGATGGCGTTACCTTCCTCGGCTGCTTCAGTCAGTCGAAAATGTTCTTCTTCCGTCAGTTCGTCTGGTAACCACCCGATCACGACACTGTAATTTCCGGTACGTAATGCACGGATCATCGACTCGACCGTATCGCAAGGTGAGAGTTGGTTAATCTGCATGACCTTTGTCAGCGGCAATCCTGCGGACTGAACCCATTCACGGCTCAGTTTTTGTTGTGGCGTCAGCCAGAGCTGCCAGCGCGACTGCTGGCCAAGCTGTTGTAATAAAGGAAGTAATAAAAGTTGGGTTAATAGGGGCTGGTCTTCTCGATAAATCACTTCACTGATAAGACCTGTCGACACGCTCCCGACGGATTTCTTCGCGACATTGCTTGCGGTAGAAGAGAAAGATGTTGAGCGATTTGCGTAGCCTGAAGTGTACATATTCATTCCAGCCCTGTAGTTACTGTATGAATATACAGTAACCCCTGTATGCATAAAGATCAACCTCATTTTCGGAAAGCGACTCGCAAATTTTGCTCATGATCGGCCCCTAAAGAAAATTCATCTTGCTCACTGGCGATAAGTTGCCTATTTTCCTGCTAACGGATCCGTTAGTAAGAATTAGCCTCTTTACAGTATGATTTTTAAGGGAAATATCATGAAAAAGATATCTTATGAACGGATTTATAAATCCCAGGAATACCTTTCAGAACTGGGTGATATTCATCACCGCGCACTCTTTGGTGGCTATACCCTGGCGGTTGATAACGCCGTTTTTGCCATGGTGTCTGATGGGGAACTTTATCTGCGCGCCTGTGAGCAAAGCGCTACCTACTATGTGAAACACGCCTCCTCTTTTTTGACCCTTCTGAAACGGGGTCGGCCAGTGCTGCTTAACTACTTCCGGGTTGATGACGGGTTGTGGCAGGACAGGGGGACACTACTCCAGCTTTCCTCTTTTGCGCTTGAGGCGGCCAGGCGGGAGCGATATCAGCGCTATCAGCGCAACCGGCTTAAAGACCTGCCCAATCTCACTTTCCAGATTGAGGTTCTGCTTTTTGAAGTCGGGATCACCAACGAAGAAATGTTACGGGAACTGGGGGCAAAAGCGAGTTGGCTGAAAATCAGAGTTCAAAATAAACAACTTGGGATTAAAGTGCTTTTTGCGCTTGAAGGTGCAATAGAAGGGCTGCATGAAGCGGCGCTCCCGGCAGAGATTCGCCGGGAACTCACGGAATGGTTTAACGCGTTGCCAGAGCCTGCGGAGAATCGTTCCGCCATGTAGCAATCAGTTGTTGTAGGCGACAAATTTCCGGCAGCAGAGCAATAAGCAGGCCAACTTGCTGAAGAACCAGCGGGGCTTTGCTGTCGGTACCAGGATCAAGATGGGCGATACGCTGGGCGAGTTCATCCAGGGCCTGCCGAACACGGGGTTCATCGGCTGGACGGTGGTGAAGTGCATCGTCGACATAGCAAACGGCATCATCCAGCAATCCCAGAATACCCGGATTACTTAACCTTTCTCGGTGAGCGCCCAGCGTAGAAATATAGCTGGTAAAGGTATGGTTCAGGCACAGCAGACGAAAGGCGGTTTCACGGATTTCTGCCGTAGCGCCAGGTTCCGTTGACATGTTCGATACCACCGATGCAAGCTCCGCATCGCGGTTATGCGCATCACGGCGGGCGATGCGATAGGCCAGACGGTTATCACGACCCTGGTGATATTGCTCAAGAATGGCATCCAGGTATCGGCAGTTAGCATTCATAGCCCTGTCCAGCACGCGCGGCAGATTACGAAAACGCCAGTCCGGCCAGATAAAACTGACTGCAGCCCAGGCAATGGCACAGCCGATCAGCGTATCAATAACGCGGGGAAGGGCGACTTCAAACCCTTCGCCAAGCAGGTTAAAGCACAGCAATACCAGTAAGGTGATAAACATCGTGGCGTGTGCGTATTGCACATTGCGAAATGCAAAGAACAACACGCCGGTTATCACGATAAGGACAAGCTGCCCTTCAATGGACGGGACAAAGTAAAGTACCGGAAGGCCGATTGCGACACCCACCAGGGTACCAATAATACGCAACGCGAGCCGGTGGCGGGTGGCGTTATAGTTTGGCTGGCAAACAAACAGGCTGGTCAGCAATATCCAGTAGCCATGATGCAAGCCGGTTATCTGGATAAACGCGTAACCGACGCACAGCACCAGCGACATTCTTACGGCGTGGCGGAAGAGAGCCGATTCTGGGGTAAAGTTACGGCTCAGCCGTAACCACATATCGCTAAAGCCGTGAAGGCTGTCATCGGCAAGCTGGTTATCAGCGTCATTGTTCGGCATCGCCAAGGCTTGTTCAGACTCAATGGTGGCCAGTTGCGCGTCTATCGCCCGCAGGTTATTGAGTAAGAAACCCAGCGCTTTTATCTGCTCCAGGGATGTCCCGCTGGCCTGCACGCGATCAAGCGCTGCATCAAGGTGGCTAAACGCGCGTTCAAAGCGTGGATCATGCTGATACGGCGTGCGCAGTAAAATGGAGCGGGACAGCTGCTGACACGCCTGGGATTGCATTGAAAGTAGCCGCTGAAAACGGAACATAACATCGCTGTAGCGAAACTTTTCCCGCAGGGCTGCATATTGCACATGCGATGAACTGGCACGCTCGTGGATATCCTGGGCGGCAAAATAGTAATGCAAAGTCCGGCGCGTTCCTCGCTGACCGCGATCGCCGCGTAACCGCGTAAGAAGGCTGGCTTTGGTCTGGTTTAAGGTTGCGACCAGTTGGCCGTTTGCCAGCGCCAGATCGTAAAGTGGCGCCTGGCTTTCTTCTTCAATATCCGGGTCAAATAAACGGGATTTCAGCTCCAGATAATGCGCCAGCTGTTCATAGCTGCGGGCGAGGTTATCCTGTAAAGCGCGAACCGGAAAAATGAGATGTCCGGTAAGCGTCAGCAGGTTATACCAGATAGCGCCAAGCAGCAGCAGAACGGGCTGCTGATACCATTGATCGTAAAGCGATACGCCCAGCATGGTGTAGATAGCAATCAGCAATGCGCCAAACGCAATGGTGGCATAGCGCTGGCCAAGCCCACCCAGAAGAATAAATCCACTGGTTGAAAGCGTCAGACCTAACGCAAATAGCCATGGCCATGGGAACAGCAGTTCAACGGATGCTGAGGCAATGAAAAAACAGATAAGAGTGATAACCAGATTACGCAGTCGCCCAGCCAGGCGATCGTCGAGGTCTGCCAGCGCTCCGGCAACAACGCCCAGGGTCAGCGGGATAGTGAGCTTAACGTCGTTTAACCACCACGGCAGGGCGACCGTACCGCAAAGTGCGATAAAAATCCTGACGTTATACAGCCAGGTGCTGTTCCATGTGTAGCGGCGAATCAATGGGCTTAGCATGAGCGCGGCCTGTCCTTAATTACTGAAAACGACGGCGGGCGTTTGCTTCGCGCGCGGCTTGCGCCACTTCAACCGGAACAACCCTGCGCCCGACTGGCCACAAGGCGATAGCAGCGATTTTGAAATTGGCGATCCCGACAGGAATGCCAATAATTGTGATGCACTGAGCAATACCTGCGAAGATGTGCATCAGACACAGCCACCAGCCAAAGAAAATCAGCCACAGGATGTTAAGCACAGTACCGCCTGTATTCATCAGGACGTTTTTGCTTTCCGGGTTCAGTTCGTCGACGTGTACAGCCTCGTTACCATAAGGAAAAAGCGACAGCCGGGTGATTTCCCAGCAGGAGCGCGTCAGCGGAAGGGTAAAAATGAGCACGATGCTCACCAGCGTGGCAATAAGCCAGGAAAGAGTGGTGGCAAAACCGCCAAGGACAAAATTAAGAATATTCAGAACGGTACGCATAAACCCTCAGTTCCTTTCGATATGATTAACGCTTAGTGATTGTAACGTTTTTTTAGGCTGGAGCACCTTAAAACTGGCAGTTAAACTGTCAGGTAAATTATCTCTTCGTGGATCAGGCAGGACATGGAACTGAAAGCAACTTCACTGGGCAAGCGCCTGGCTCAACATCCTTACGATAAGGTTGTCCTTCTGAATGCAGGGGTAAAAGTCTCTGGCGAACGCCACGAATATCTCATTCCGTTTAATCAGCTTTTAGCTATCCACTGCAAGCGCGGGCTGGTCTGGGGCGAGCTTGAGTTTGTGTTGCCTGCCGAAAAGGTGGTTCGCCTCCACGGCACTGAATGGGCGGAAACGCAACGCTTCCATCATCATCTGAATAGCCTCTGGCGCCAGTGGAGCGACGAGATGAGCACCGTTGCTGCGCAGGTGTTGCAGCAGGTTCTTGATGATATTGCACAAAGCAGTGCACAACAAAAGTGGCTGACGCGCCAGCAAACCGCCGGTTTGCAGCAAAAGATTAAAGTGGCGCTTTCGGCACTGCCGTTGCCGGTTTCCCGTCTGGATGAGTTTGATAATTGCCGCGATGCCTGGCGGCAGTGTCAGGCATGGCTTACCGATATTGATAAAAGTCGGCTTGCCCATAACCAGGCATGGACGGACACCATGCTCACGAAGTACGCCGATTTCTTCAGCAACATTGAATCCTCACCACTGAATCCGGCCCAGGCGCGCGCGGTGGTAAATGGTGAACACTCCCTGCTGGTGCTTGCCG
The DNA here is from genome assembly GCF_056156645.1 of Enterobacter sp. Li2LvB3. NCBI lineage: Bacteria > Pseudomonadati > Pseudomonadota > Gammaproteobacteria > Enterobacterales > Enterobacteriaceae > Enterobacter > Enterobacter sp. Li2LvB3. The sequence continues at coordinate 69,221 of NZ_JBSICG010000009.1, forward strand.
GGGCAGGGAGCGGTAAAACGTCGGTGCTGGTGGCGCGGGCGGGCTGGCTCCTGACCACAGGCGAAGCGGTGGCCGACCAGATTTTGCTGCTGGCGTTTGGTCGTAAAGCCGCGCAGGAGATGGACGAGCGCATTCAGGAACGCCTGCGCACACAGGATATTACCGCCAGAACCTTCCATGCCCTTGCGTTACACATTATCCAGCAGGGGAGCAAAAAGGTTCCTTCGATCAGCAAGCTTGAGAACGACACGCAGGCCCGCCAGTCGCTGTTTATTAAGACCTGGCAGCAGCAATGCAGCGAGAAAAAAGCCCAGGCAAAAGGCTGGCGCCAGTGGCTGGAAGAAGAACTTAACTGGGACGTGCCGGAAGGCAGTTTCTGGCAGGATGAAAAACTGGCGCGTCGCCTGGGCTCTCGCCTCGACCGCTGGGTAAGCCTTTTGCGGATGCACGGCGGGTCTCAGGCGGAAATGATTGAAAGTGCCCCGGAAGAGATCCGCGCGCTCTTTACGAAACGGGTCAAACTGATGGCCCCGCTGCTGAAAGCCTGGAAAACGGCGCTGAAAGACGAAAATGCGGTCGATTTTTCAGGGCTTATCCATCAGGCCATTATCATTCTGGAAAAAGGCCGCTTTGTGAGTCCGTGGAAACATATCCTTGTGGATGAGTTCCAGGACATCTCACCCCAGCGTGCCGCGCTTCTTTCAGCGCTTCGGGCGCAAAATAAACACACGTCACTGTTTGCCGTTGGCGATGACTGGCAGGCAATCTATCGCTTCAGCGGTGCACAGTTGTCACTGACCACCGCGTTCCATCACTATTTTGGTGAGGGAGATCGCAGCGATCTGGACACCACCTATCGTTTCAACTCGCGAATCGGCGAAATCGCCAATCGATTCATCCAGCAAAACCCACATCAACTGGCCAAACCGCTTAACAGCCTGACACCGGGGGATAAAAAAGCCGTCACCTTGCTGGCGGAAGAACAGCTGGAGCCTCTGCTGGATAAACTGAGCGGCTATGCGAAACCCGAAGAGCGTATTCTGGTGCTGGCGCGTTATCACCACCTCAAGCCGGCCGCGCTGGAAAAAGCGGCTACCCGCTGGCCCAAGCTACAGCTCGATTTTATGACCATCCATGCCAGTAAAGGGCAGCAGGCCGATTACGTGATTGTGGTGGGGTTAAAAGACGGCAATGATGGCTTCCCGGCCCCGGCGCGCGAATCAGTGATGGAGCAAGCCCTGTTGCCAGTACCGGAAGATTTCCCGGATGCTGAAGAGCGCCGTCTGCTGTATGTCGCGTTAACCCGCGCCCGCCACCGTGTATGGCTGCTGTTCAATAAAAATGAACCCTCAACGTTTGTCGATATTCTGAAGAGTATTGATGTACCGGTGGCGAAGAAGCCGTAACGGGAGGCAGGGTTTTGCAGGCCGGGTAAGGCGTAGTCGCCACCCGGCATAACATTCACTTCAGTCTTTCGGCAAGATAGCGCTGATAATCCGGGATCAGAATATCGACAGGGGAGCTGAACTGCGGCGATTCAATAATAAAGTCTGCTGTGGACAGGTTAGTCGCAACCGGGATATTCCATACTGTTGCAAGACGCAGCAGCGCTTTAACATCCGGGTCGTGCGGGACGGCATTCAGCGGATCCCAGAAGAAAATCAGTACGTCAATTTTACCTTCCGAAATTTGTGCCCCAACCTGCTGGTCGCCGCCCATTGGGCCACTCAGCATGGCTTGAACCTCTAACCCGGTTTCACGGTGGATAAGGTTGCCGGTCGTACCCGTTGCTGAGAGGGTGTGGTTTTCCAGCATTGGCTGATGGCGGCGTACCCAGTTCAGCAGCATTTGTTTGCAGTGATCGTGCGCCACCAACGCAATGTGTTTGCGGGCAGGAAGCGTGCGTGTTGTCAGTTCCATAATCTTTTCCGTCAGGGTTAACTGGCTACAAGATGACGGGAAGCGCCTGATGCTGCAAGAGAAAGGGCAAAAAAATGTGGGTTACGACGAAGGTTGTTGTTTTGCCCATTGCAGAAACCGGGCCCGCGTATCGGGATCGGCCTGCTGGAACCAGAATTTAAGGCGTTGTTCGGTGAGCGTCTGCGACTGAGGTGGGATCACGTCCAGTTCGGATACGCCCGACAAAAGCGTGCTGTCATCCGCCATCATGGTAGCAAACTGAGGCAGCGACGCGCGTTTGCCCGCTTTATTATAGATTTCCGTATCCGCCTCATAATCAATGCCTTTCGGTGTTTTGGTGAGTGCCAGAATATCCAGCTTCACGGGGATAGGCATGGCATCGCCATCCAGCAGCTCAAGGCGCGGCCCCGACTCAAACGCCTGGGCCTCTTTTTCGGTCTCCAGACGGGGTAAGTTAAAGTTGACCTGGCTAATCCGCTGGGTGTTAAAACTGACAATCAGCGGCGGTGAGATATACATACGCTGTTCATGATTCGCCACGCGGATCGTCTTTTCTACCCGGAACACAAGCTGGTGTTGCCCGTTATCCAGTTCAATACTGTCAGCACCGCGAAGAAGCGAGCTGGAGACTTTTTTTCCGTCAAGCACCAGCAGGTCAATGTCGGTGGAGAGCCGTAGCGTTGTTGCAAAGACGCAAACCGGCATAACTAATGCAATCAGAGCAGAGGCAATGCCGGTTTTCATAGGGTGCTCCTGTGGAAAATGCTATTTCTTAATAATGTATCTAAATTTTTCGAGAATCATGTTTACTAACATATAGACATATTCTGCGGTTTTGCCCTCATACATCTGTATGGGATAGATGGTTGCGATGTCCCCTTTGACGTACACTTTGAAAAAGCCAGGAGGAAGACCATGAAAGAGAACGATATTGCTGACATTCTGACATCGACCCGAACCATTGCACTGGTGGGGGCGAGTGATAAACCCGACCGTCCAAGCTATCGGGTGATGAAGTATCTCCTGGACCAGGGCTACCACGTTATTCCGGTATCGCCAAAAGTCGCGGGGAAATCACTGCTGGGGCAACAGGGTTACGCTACCCTGGCCGATGTGCCGGAAAAAGTGGATATGGTGGATGTTTTCCGCAACTCAGAAGCGGCATGGGGCGTTGCTCAGGAAGCGATTGCTATCGGCGCGAAAACGCTGTGGATGCAACTTGGCGTCATCAATGAACAGGCGGCGGTGCTGGCGCGTGAAGCCGGCCTGGCGGTGGTCATGGACAGATGTCCGGCAATCGAAATTCCCCGTCTGGGGCTGGCGAAGTAATAAAAAAAGCCCGGTATCGGGCTTTTTTTTCACGCTTAGTTGCGCAGGCGAGGGGCCTGTAGCTGTTTGCGAATGGTCCGGGCAAGCTCATCCATCGTGGGTTGCTCGGGATGCTCATCCTGAAGTTCGCCGCTAAGCTGCGCTTCGGCAAGATAGGTATGGACAGGCTGCCCATCATCATCTTCCATCACCACATGATACCAGGGGGCAACGCGAAGCTCTGCGTCGACCGCCAGCTCATCAGCTGACGGTTCATCAAGGGAATACTCCGGGTCGATATCCACGACCACACCCAAATAGCCCAGTAAGGTGTGGCGGACCTGCTGGCCGATACCGAATTTGCTGGCAATCATAGTCACCTCCCGGGAAACATTACATACACTTAAGGTGTGGGCAATATTTCTCTTTTCAAGTTACATGACGCGACAGGCAAACCCTTTCAGATACAGCCCTTCCGGATAGGTAGCGATCACCGGGTGATCGGCCGCCTGACGGAACTGCTCTATAAATTGTACATCACGGCCAGCATCTATAGCGGCATCGGCGATGATTTTCTGAAATAAATCTGTCGTCATCAGGCCAGAACAGGAAAATGTCAGCAGAACGCCACCCGGGTTCAACAGCTGGATAGCCAGCATGTTGATGTCTTTATAGCCGCGGCAGGCACCCATCAGCTGGCTTTTGTTCTCGACGAATTTCGGTGGGTCCATCACGATAACGTCAAACTTCTCGCCCTGATCGCGATATTTACGCAGCAGTTTGAACACGTCATCGCGCACGAACTCCGCTTTGCTCAGATCCAGCTTATTCAGCTCGACGTTCTGTTTTGCCACATCCAGCGCTTCCTGCGATGTATCCACGCTCACCACCTGAGCACAGCCGCCCATCAGCGCAGAAACCGCGAAACCACCGGTGTAGGAGAAACAGTTCAGCACGCGTTTGTTCTCAACGTACTGGCGCGTGGCCAGGCGGCTATCGCGCTGGTCGAGGTAATACCCGGTTTTGTGCCCACCCTGGATATCAACCAGCAGCTTCATACCGTGTTCTTCAATAGGTAGTAGGGCAGGTGGCAGTTCACCCGTTACCGGGCCTTGCGTCAGCTCCAGACCTTCTTTCTTGCGCACGGCAACATCGCTGCGGTCGTAAATTGCGCATTCAGGGAACAGGTTTTGCAGCGCACTGATTAAAGCCGCACGCTGATACTCAGCGCCCGCGCTCAGCAATTGCAGCACCAGGAAATCACCAAAACGGTCGATAGTGATGCCCGGCAGTCCGTCAGATTCCCCGGCAATCAGACGATAGCTGTCCAGCCCGTCGCGTTTTGCAAGCCACTCGCGCCACTGCTGTGCCTGTTGCAGGCGGCGGGTAAAGAACGCAATGTCGATGGTTTCGTCTTTATCAAAGGTCCAGACGCGCGCGCGGATCTGTGATGCAGGCGAGTATGCGCCACGCGCTAACCATTTCCCCTGATGATCAACGATATCGATGGTTTCACCGAGGCTGGCTTTGCCTTCCATGCGGGTTACTGCGCCAGAAAAGACCCAGGGATGGCGGCGCAGTAATGACTTCTCGCGCCCTTTGGCTAACACTAAACGTACACTCATAATTTGCTATTCTGTCGATTCCAATGAAATGGCCGCCATTTTCCCGAGTTCAGTGAGGAAATGCAACGCGCCAGACGGATAAGGGGAAGGAAGATGTCAAAAGTCTGCACTATTGCCTGGGTTCACGGCACCGTTCAGGGCGTGGGCTTCCGCTACAGCACCCAGCGAGAGGCCGTCCAGCTAGGGCTTACCGGGTACGCACGCAATATGGATGACGGCAGCGTCGAGGTGGTGGCCTGCGGTGACGCGGAACAGGTAGAGCGGCTGGTGGCGTGGTTAAAAGCGGGCGGGCCGCGCAGTGCACGGGTTGATAAGGTGTTGACGGAGCCGCATCAACCCGGCCGGGAATACGTTAACTTTGGTATTCGCTATTAAATACACTTCACAGGCTTGGGCAGACCGGCGATTTTTGTCGCCTGTTTTGCCGGGCCTTTCGGGAAGAGACGATACAGGTAACGGCTGTTGCCTTTCTCTTCGCCGAATTTGTTCGCCATCGCCTTAACCAGCATCCGGATAGCCGGAGAGGTGTTGAATTCCAGGTAGAATTCACGCACAAAACGCACCACTTCCCAGTGTTCTGGCGACAGTGTGATGGCCTCTTTCTGCGCAATCACTTCTGCCAGCGCTTCGCTCCACTGGCTGCTCTCTTTCAGATAACCGTCGGCGTCGGTTTCTATCTCTTTACCTTCAAAGCTCAACATAATCATTCACACGTCAGTCAAAAACCTGCGCAGTGTACCAAAAAAACAAAGCCCCGCATAAGCGGGGCCCGGTTCAACGCACTGTTGGTTAATCGCGGCTGGCGAAGCCCAGGATGCTCAACAGGCTGACGAAGATGTTGTACAGCGACACATACAGGCTCACGGTCGCGCGGATGTAGTTCGTCTCACCACCGCGAATAATGTTGCTGGTTTCCATCAGGATCGCGCCAGAGGAAATCAGGATAAACACCGCGCTGATCGCCAGGTGCAGGGCAGGCAGTTGCAGGAAGATGTTTGCCACCATACCCACCAGTACCACCACGATACCCGCCATCAGCATCCCGCCGAGGAAGGACATGTCCTTGCGCGTGGTCAGAACGTAAGCCGAGCAGCAGAAGAACACCAGTGCAGTACCGCCCAGCGCCAGACCGATAAGGTCACCCATGCCTGCAGACAGATAGGCATTCAGCATTGGCCCCAGGATGTAGCCCAGGAAGCCGGTAAAGGCGAACGCAGACAGAATACCTACTGGTTTATCCGCGGTTTTGTAGGTCAGGAACATCAGACCATACATTCCCACCAGCGTCAGGATCAGGCCTGGTGACGGCAGCATCAGAAGGGTGCTGGCGGTTGCGGTGATCGCAGAAAACGCCAGCGTCAGGCTGAGCATGAAATAAGTATTGCGCAGCACCTTGTGGGTGCTGAGTAGCGATGTGCGGTCGCGTGAAGAACTAATAATACGATCCATGAGTCACTCTCTTATGACAGATGTAATTAACGGCAAGAATAGAAAACAGGACGCCAGTTACAAAGCGGTTTTACCCATCTTTACTCAACGCGTTAGCGCCAGTGTTGGTTGTTTATACCGCAAAAATTCGTTTCTTCAGCATGAAGAGTGGTATGGCGAATTTATTCAGATCAACCTCTTATAGGTTACTGAAAAATATTGCGTTATTACAGCCTGAACGCTAAGAGTAATTCCCGGATCGTCATAAAACAGACAATAAGGCGAAGGACATGAAATCACAATCACGCACTAACTTTACACTTTCTTTGTTAACCGCAGGCATCCTGTGCGCAAGCACGGCAAGCCAGGCGGCTAACGTGCCAGCAGGAACACAGCTGGCAGAGAAACAGGAACTGGTCAGGAATAATGGTAACGAACCGGCATCACTCGATCCGCACAAAGTCGAAAGCGATGTCGAATTCAATATTCTCAGCGATTTATTCGAAGGGCTGGTGAGTGTCTCCCCTACGGGTGAAATCCAGCCGCGGCTGGCAGATAAGTGGGAGAACAAAGACAACACCGTCTGGACATTCCATCTGCGCCCGGGCATTACGTGGAGCGATGGAACTGCCATTACCGCGCAGGATGTCGTGTGGAGCTGGCAGCGTCTGGTTGATCCGAAGACCGCCTCACCCTACGCCAGTTACCCGGGCAATATGCATATTGTGAATGCTGCCGCCATCGCTCAGGGCAAACAGGCACCCGACACACTTGGGGTGAAAGCCGTTAACGATACCACCCTGGAAGTGACGCTCACCCAGCCAAACGCCGCCTTCCTTGCCATGCTGGCGCACCCGTCGATGGTACCGGTTGATAAGGTGCTGATTAATCGCTTTGGCGAGAAGTGGACCAAGCCAGAGCACCTCGTCACCAGTGGGGCCTACAAGCTGTCACAGTGGGTGGTCAATGAGCGGATTGTCGCTGAGCGTAACCCGCGCTACTGGGATAACGCGCATACCGTTATCAACAAGGTCACCTATCTGCCAATCACCTCTGAAGCCGCTGATGTGAACCGCTATAAAGCCGGAGAGATCGACATCGTTTATACGGTGCCAATCAACCAGTTTGCCCAGCTGAAAAAAACCATGGGTACAGAGCTGGATGTCTCTCCGCAGCTGGCAACTTATTACTACGAATTCAACACCACCCGGCCACCGTTTAACGATGTGCGCGTGCGTAAAGCGCTAAACATGGCGCTGGATAAAGACATCATTGCCGACAAAGTGTTAGGGCAGGGGCAACGCCCGGCGTGGCTTATCAGCCAGCCAGATATCGGTGGTGTTACACTGAAAACCCCGGATTACGCCAGCTGGCCGATGGACAAACGTATTGCTGAGGCGAAAAAACTGCTGGAAGAGGCCGGGTTCAACGCCAGCCACCCGCTGAGCTTTAACCTGCTCTATAACACCTCTGAATCGCACCAGCGTATTGCGATTGCTGCCAGCTCCATGTGGAAGAAAAACCTCGGCGTGGAAGCGAAGCTGCAAAACCAGGAGTGGAAAACCATGCTGGACACCATGCACACCCACAACTTTGATGCGGTGCGCTATGCGTGGATTGCCGATTACGACGATGCCGCAACCTTCCTGAACAACTTCCGTACCGGCGACAGTGAAAACACCAGCCAGTACAGCAACCCGGATTACGATCAGGCGCTGGTGAACGCGGCGAAAGCGAAAACCACGCAAGAGCGCGGGCAATTCTACCAGCAGGCGGAAGATCTGTTAGGGCGTGATGTGCCGGCGATCCCGGTCTATCACTATGTCCGTACGCACCTGGTCAAGCCGTGGGTGGGTGGTTTTACGCCAGACAAGTTGGGCTACTACTACACCAAAGATATGTACATCAAAAAACACTAGGCGTGAGCGGGTACGTTGTGCTGATAAAATGGCCAATGCGTTGTCTATTCAACCGATTAAACACGTTTTGGCTATTTTTGAAGCGAACGGAAGCAATCACACTTTACAGAGCGCAGTGAGGTGTTTATAGTTCGCCTCACTTAGGAAGCGTGGCCGAGCGGTTGAAGGCACCGGTCTTGAAAACCGGCGACCCGAAAGGGTTCTAGAGTTCGAATCTCTACGCTTCCGCCAAATTCGAAAACCCTGCGATAGCAATATCGCAGGGTTTTTTCGTTTCTGACGCAAAACCCTGCCCGCAGTGGGCAGGGCGGACTAATCTGCCAAACCGAGCGTTTTCCGCTTCACCAGACGTGCAGTAAACAATCGGCTGGCCGGTTTCCCGTCCTCCGGGGCCTGCAGCATTTCACAGACTGCCTGCGCCATCTCTGCCAGCGGCTGCGAGAACGTCGTTAGCTGATAGCCCAGCCAGCTGGCCTGCTCGATATCATCAAAACCTATAACGCTGATATCTTCAGGAACACGCAGGCCAAACTCGTGGCGCGCGGCATCAATAAATCCGCAGGCGATAAGATCCGTCACGCAGAACACCCCATCCGGGTGTGCCGTCTGGCCGAGCAATTCACGTGCAGCAAGAACGCCCGTCTGATAACAGGTGCTGCCTGGACGGGTGATCGCCACGTCGGTTCCGGTTTCAGCCGCCGCCTCCAGAAAACGCGTTTCACGGGTCACCATGCTCGGGGAGCGGGACGAGGACGAAACAATCGCCAGGCGCTGACATTTTGCGGCAATCAGGTGGTCAAATGCCTCTTTCATCGTCGAACTGTAATCGATGTCTATATTGTCTGCGCTGGGGAACTGGCCCATGCGGTTGATCAAAATTACCTGCTGCCCGCTTTGCAGACACAGCTCAATCAGCGAACCAGGCGGCTTGCCAGACAACACAATGGTGGCCGTTGAACGGTAATTCAGCGTTTGCTGCACGGCTTCTCTGGCGCTCGCTTCGTCGTCGTCGGTGTTGATCACCATCACCGCGCGTCCGGCCTGATGCAGGCGGCGGGTCAGATGTTCAAGCAGGCTGGACTGCCAGGGAAACGCAAGATTACCGCCAAGAATACAGACCGGGCGGCTCTCCTCCCGGGAAAGCCCCCGCGCCAGATGGTTGACGTGATAATTCAGCGCCCCGGCAGCCGCCAGCACCTTACGCCGGGTATCTTCAGACACGCTACGACCTGGCGTAAAAGTACGGGACACCGCAGAGCGGGACACGCCGGCAAGACGCGCCACCTCAGTGGCGCTGGCAAAACCGGGATTTTTTTTCTGGCTGCTACTGCTCATGACAGGTTTCCACTGCGGCAATTGCCCGTTCACGGATAATGGCATGTTCAGCCAGGCGGATCAGCGACGGCTTCGGCGTTTCAAACCACTCATCCGGGTGAAGTTCACGCCGGTCGCGGATCAGGGCGATCGCGTCATCCAGAGTGGGAAAGCGCTCAGGGCATTCCAGATGCATAAACAACGCCACCAGTGCCACAGAGCGGCTGCGCCCGCCGCGACAGTTGACAAGGATATTGCCGCGCTTGCGATTGCGGTAAGACGCTTTATCCGGGATCTGCTGTAACAGTGCCGAGCGCATCAGCTGATACCCGGCGTGCAGCATCTCCGGGGCATTACCTTCGCCGTCAATCAGCCCCAGTTTGTAATAGCGAACCGGGCCAGCGCCATGAGACAGCAGATGCGGTGCAGCGCCCTTTTCAGGCGTGGATACCCAGTCGATATCCAGGTTGACCGCACAATTAATGACCACGCCGATATTATGTTCCGCCAGCAGAGCAACGTCGCTCACCCCACCTGAACCGCCAATGTAAATATCCATCCCCCAGCCGGGGAAATCTTCCACAATCAGGCTCATCGGCGGGCGCGGGTAGCGCACTGTCTCTGGTATCACTGGTAGTGACCCTGCCAGCGGAATGCCGGTGGCGCGGGCAAGCTCATCCGCAATACCGGGCGCAACGGCCAGCACCGGCAGGCCATTGAAGATCCCCTCGGCACTGTCAGGAATGCTCCCCGTCTTACCGCCTGCCTCACGTACCAGCAGCAGTCCTGCCAGGCAGTCCCAGGCATTCATATGGATTTCGATATACCCGTCGGTACGTCCTTCCGCCACCCAGGCTAGCGCCAGCGCGCCGGAGCCGCCCCGACGCACGCTGGCACCCAGACCGAGCAGGGACGCCATGACCTGAAGATAGTGCTCCTGGCTGTGACGTGAAGACCAGCCCAGCTCCACGGCCGCCCGCCGGGTGTCGGTAATGGCGGTACAGCGCAGGGGCTGATCGTTTTTCAGCGCATAATGGCCACGGCGCGCCAGATAAAGCTCCTGGCTGACCGGGTTATAAATCGCCCCCAGTTCGGTGACACCGTGGCAAACCCAGGCCATGCACACACAAAAATGGGGAATTCCACGGGCGAAGTTGGCGGTGCCATCAATCGGATCCACTACCCACAAGCTCTTCGTACTGGCGGGCTGACTGGCGGTTTCCTCACCGAGGATCAGATCCTCAGGGAAGGCGGCAGAAATAGCTTCTGACACCAGCTTCTCGACGAAGGTATCGGCCTCGGTCAGGATATCCTGATGCCCCTTGAGTTCATATTCGCCTGCTTTACGCGAGCGGAAGAAGCGCAGGGCGGTATCGCCCGCGTCGACGATAATGCGCCTGAGCGCCGCTTCACGTTGTTCAATATCGTGAGTCATCAAAGTGTGCTGCCTGTTCAGATTAAACAATGTTCGCTGAAGACTACTTTTTGTAGTTCAGGCTCCAGATATCCTGCCAGTCCTGGCGGCTTGCCCAGTCGCCCTGTACGGTGGCGGTCAGGTATTCCATCAGTTCGCTGCGATGCGGTTCAATGCCGGAGGCTTCATCGGCGGGCAGCTTCACCGTCTGGTTGGTGGACATTTTGCCGTCCACACCCTGTGGTGCAATACCTTCGGCGCTCAGCAGATAGTGAATAAACAGCTTCGCGGTGTTAGGGCTTTTACTCCCCGTAGCCACCACGCCCAGGCTCGGGTAATTCCAGCCAATAAACGGCTTCAGGCCGCTGCACAGGCCCAGCTTCATGCCCTGTTTGTTGTCGCGGAATTTTGCGGTAGACACCAGACCCACAAAGTCAGTTTTGCTGTCCGGCGCGCCGATGGCAGACGCGGCATCATTATCGGAATGGGTCAGCAGCACGCCGTTGCCCGCCAGCGCCTTCACAAAGGCTGCAGTGGCGGATTTCTCGTCGGTTTGCAGCGGTTTGCCAAATTCCTGCTGATAGGCATCCCGCACCTGCTGGTCGTAGTGCGTTTCCATCTGGCTGAACCAGTCGGTATAGGCCGGTTTGCTGGTGGGATCCTGCATCGCGACGCGGCCACGCCATTTTGGCTCGGTCAGTTGCCAGAGATTCGTCACCGGGCAGGTGGTGTGATGATCGGTATTGTAGGCAAACACGTTCGGCGCCAGCACGACGGTTAACGGGGTCTGATAGCGGGCGGCAATATTGCCTTTCAGATCGTCCGGGACCCAGCTCTGCACATAACCTTTATCCAGCAGCTGCGTCATCCCGGCAGGGGCGTCCTCAACAATCGCCACATCGGCACGCACATTTTTGGCCTGAGCTTCACGGCTCATGATTTCAATAATCTGCGGTGCATCGGCCTTCACACCCACCGCCTGCAAACCGTACTGCTCACTGAAGGCTTTCGCCTGCTGCACGATTTTCCCGGTAGAGGCGTAAACGGTGATCGGCTGCTCCTGCTTTGCAGCCGCAATCAATTTTTGCAGGTCGAACGTCTCAGCCTGCGCGACGGTGCTGCTCAGCAGGGCACTGGCGATAAGTACGGCGGACAAATTGCGCTTCATTGTGGTTCCTTAAGAGTCAATGGGAGTTAATTCGCGGTAATGTCGTGACGCAGTCCGTTGCTGTTGAAAAAGTGCAGGGAGGATGTCGGAAGCTGACAATGCACCTGCTGGCGCGCCTGCCAGCGCGGCCTTAACTGTGTTGAATGGAACAGCCTGTCTTCTCCGGCAACCAGTTCAATCACCCAGCTTCCGCCGGTGGGCATAATGTTATCGATGGTCATCGGAATGGCGTTGAGACTCGACTCGTCGCTCAGTACGATCTCCTCCGGGCGGATGCCGCAGAGCCGGGTCTGGTCGTGCAGGGTGAAACGTTGTTGCAGATGTTGTGCAAGGCGGCTCAAAGGCTGATGCAGCGTGATCATGTTCAGGCGTGGCGTGCCAATAAATTCCGCCACAAAGCGATTGGCCGGGGTCGCGTAAATCTCATCCGGCGTGCCCACCTGCTGCATATGTCCGGCGCTCATCACGGCAATGGTGGTGGCTAAGGTCATGGCTTCCCACTGATCGTGGCTGACGAAAACAATCGTGGTGCCAAAGGTTTCATGCAGGCGGCGCAGTTCGGCGCGCATTTCCAGACGCAGTGTGGCGTCGAGGTTAGAAAGCGGTTCATCCAGCAGCAGTACGCCGGGATTCACCGCCAGCATTCGCGCCAGGGCCACGCGCTGCTGCTGGCCACCGGAAAGCTGTGCCGGATAGCGACTGGCGTAATCAGCAATGCGCAGTTTTTCCATTACGTCCTGGCAGCGGGCGATACGCTCTTTGGTCGGCACTTTCTGTAAGCGCAGGCCAAAATCCACGTTCTGTTCAACGGTCATGTGCGGCCACAGCGCGTAGCTCTGGAACACCAGGCCAATCCCGCGTTTTTCCGGTGGAACGTACGTACCCCGTGCCACGGAATCGACCACCTTGTCGCCGATACGGATCTCGCCACCGCTGGCGTGCTCAATGCCGGCAATCATCCGCAGGATTGTGGTTTTCCCACAGCCGGACGGCCCCAGCAGGCACATAAACTCACCGTCTTTCACCGTCAGGTTGATACTGTTTACCGCCGGGGTATCGCTGCCGGGGTAAGTTTTGGTGAGATTCGTTAATTGGATATCAGGCATCTTATTTCTCCAGGCCATCAGCCAGACCGGTGCCGGTGATTTTCTGAATAATCACCGTGCCAGCCCATGAAATCAGCGCAATCATCAGCACCACGGCGTTGGCCGCTTGCTGGTAGTTGTAGTCAATCAGTCGCAGGGACCAGGTGGTCATCACATCCGTTGCCGGCGTGGCAAGGATCACAAACAGGCTGACTCCTTTAATTCCTGAGATAAACGGCAGCAGGATCCCGGTGGCCAGTGGCGCCGCCTGAATCGGGATAACGATGCGGCGGATACGGGCGAACCAGCCAGCCCCGGCGATCCGCGCCGCCTCTTCGGCCTCTTTCCCGAGCTGGGTCATCGCCGCGATCCCCGAGCGGCTGGCGTAGGGCATTTTTTCGGCAATCAGCGCCAGGATCAGGATAAACGGCGTACCGTACAGCGCCGGAACCGGCCCACGGGCCACGGCAAACAGCGAAAGAAAGGCGGTGGCAAAGGCAATGCCGGGCACCAGATATGGCAGGAAGGTCAGCTGGCGCAGGAAGGCGGCAACCCAGCGGAAGTGACAGCGCATCACCGCGTAACCCACCAGCAGGCCCAGCACGCCACAGGCGATGGAGGCCGAGCCGACAATCACCAGCGTGTTCCACACCGTGTGCCAGAACTCCGGCGTCAGCAGAATGCCGTTGTGCAGGGCCACGGTATCGAGGTCGTGACCAATCCAGTAATCGAAGGTAAAGTTTTCGGCAGTAAAGCGGCCTGGCAGGATCATCACCGTCGACAGGAACAGAGTCAGCAGGGGGATTGCCACACCCAGCAGCACGAACAGCAGCGGCAGCACGGCAGCGGCGGTACGCCAGCGACCCAGAGTGCGGCGGCGTTCCATCACGCCTTTACCACCCAGGGTCACAAAGCGTTTTGCTTCGCGCAGCATTTTCATGTCCAGCATCAGGGTCAGCATCCCCATCAGCATAATGACCGTTGCAATCACCGCCGCCACGCCAGACTGACGCGTACTTATCGCCCGGTACAGCCCGGTGGAGAGGGTATCGAAATGCACCGGCAGGCCAAGAATGTAGGGCAGGGCGAATTCGCCGATGCAGTCCGCGAAAATCAGCAGCGCGCTTGAAAGCAGCGCCGGGCGTACCAGCGGGATAATAATTTTAAAGGCGATAACCCCGCGAGAGGCACCAAGTACCCTGGCGCACTCTTCCATCTGGCTGTCCATGCGCTTCAGGGCGTTACCGACAATCAGGATCACCAGCGGCGCGTAGTGCAGCACCATAATGGTGACTATCGGGAAGTAGCCGTAGGCCATCCAGTTCGGGGTCTGGATGCCCATAGCCTCCAGCCAGCCGGGCTGGCCGCCGATGGCGTGGTTTTTGAAAATGGTGCTCCACGCCAGCGCAAAGGTCCACGAAGGGAGCATAAACGGCACGATAAGCAGGGTGGCAAACCATTTTCGGCCCGCGATATCGGTTCGATTGATCAGCCACGCCAGCGCGACACCGACGATTAACGCAATGGCGACAGTGCTCAGCGCCACCGCCAGGGTATTGAGAAGTGGCGTCCAGAGCAGCAGCTCTGACATACGTGATGTTAACGTACGCAGCAGATACCAGGCGGTAAATGTTCCTTCTGTTGCCCCGGTGCGGCCTTCATCACCGCTCTGTACCAGAACAGCATTCAGCAACACCGACATCACCGGTGCGAGGATTATCCAGCTGAACAGCATCAGCAGCAGCGCGCCCAGAAGATTGGCGGGCTCATGGCTGACAATTGACAGCGTATGGCGGACCTTGCGCCACGCGCTGTGGCGTGGGTTGATATCGGATTGGTAAGACACGCGTTTACCCCTGACTGTGAAAGACAGTCGGGAATATATCGAGGCAATGTTACAGTTTTGCTAATTTTTTGCACATATGTGCAAAAATGTCCGGGACAGGAAAAACAGGAACACTTTCAAAATCTTCAATTCCCGCTTTACATAGCGCGCAGAGATGTTTATAGTGCGCCTCACTTTGGAAGCGTGGCCGAGCGGTTGAAGGCACCGGTCTTGAAAACCGGCGACCCGAAAGGGTTCTAGAGTTCGAATCTCTACGCTTCCGCCAAATTCGAAAACCCTGCGATAGCAATATCGCAGGGTTTTTTCGTTTTTGTTGTTTAACCCGTAAGCTGACGTGGTCCGCGCCTTGTCGCAAAGCGGTAGACCGGGATCTCTCAGGCCTCGTACTACAACTGGAAAGCGGCTGGATTTTCAATTTGACCATTCAGGCTGCTTAGTTCTGTCCCGGCTAATAAATGGCGTGCGTTGGGCCTGGATTTGGTGCTGATCGCGCTGAATGCGGAGATCGTGACGTCGATAATTAATGTCGTCTTTGATTAGTGAATTAACCCCGTTCGCGGCGGGACTTGCGGATTAAGGTTATTCTAAACAAATCGTCACCAAAGCGAGATTTTAACTTTACTCGAATAATTGAATGACTATAATGAGCACAAATTCACACAGGAGAAATATGTTGGACAGTCACCCTTACTTAAACATCAAGGCAAGCTGACGCTATTTTTTCTGCGCTGCTTGCCAACCGGCGGGCAGCAATCTCCTCATCCAGACGATTGCATCCCATAAAGAATAATGCAGCATGGCTGCGAGGATAATCGTCATGTTCATGTTTAAAAATACATTATTCCCTCCACCATCAACGCGACGTTAATCGCCTTTCCGGCGACAATTGGTCGTGTGCTTTAATAAAGCACATAGTTAATTCTTCCAGCATAAATGGAGGAAGCTATGTTGATGTTTCCTTATATCGCAAATTTACTCGCTGCGATGCTATTGGGCGCGCTGATTGGCGCTGAAAGACAGTGGCGTCAGCGTATGGCCGGCCTACGCACCAACGCGTTGGTTGCCACCGGCGCGGCAGTTTTTATTCTGAGCTCCATTTCTACATCGCCGGACAGCCCGGGACGTATTGCCGCGCAGGTAGTTTCTGGCATTGGTTTTCTCGGCGCCGGCGTCATCATGCGTGAAGGTATGAACGTGCGCGGCCTGAATACCGCCGCAACCTTGTGGTGCTCTGCGGCGATTGGCGTGCTGTGCGGACTGGGCCAGTTCTGGCAAGCGGCGGCGGCAACACTGATAATCCTCTGCGCCAATATTCTACTGCGCGAAGCGGCGCAGAGAATTAATCAGATCCCCGGCGCGACAGAAGAAGAGAAATGCTACGTTCTGAATATTGTCTGTCAAAGCGAATATGAAAACGCGATTCGTCAGCTATTGCTTAATATAAGTAAAGAGATGACGCTCAGCCTTCAGGGACTGGTGTCGACAGCAGCAAAAGAACAAGGGCATAAAGAAATCCGCATCGAACTGGTGGGTAATACCGACTGCCGCAAAGCGCGAGATCTTATTATGTCGAGAATTGGCGGGAACGAAAACATTACGTCAGTCCGCTGGTGTGTCGAGGGGAGTTAATCTCACGGCTATTCTACTTTGACATTCATTTATCTAAGGAGGGAATAATGGATATTCCCAGGAAATTAAAGTAATAAGCGTTTAATAACGTAAAAATTAATTATGCATAAGTCATTTATGCAGGGATAACGACGTCTTAAATTTGAGGATTAATCATGACTGACATGAAAATAGAAAACCGGAAAATAAACCGGTCTGCGTCAGAAAATGATAAGCAGCATAAAAAAAGCTTTGCCATTGAAACCGAGGCATTTAACAGCCCGGATCATACGCTGGCGCGGTTAAACAGCAGTCGCCACGGGCTCACCACCGAAGATGCCCTGGAACGACTGGATGAATATGGCCGCAATGAAGTGGCGCATGAGCAGGCACCGCCGGCGTTGATCCAGCTTTTGCAGGCATTCAATAACCCGTTTATCTATGTCCTGATGGCGCTGGCCGCCGTCAGTTTCGTGACCGATTACTGGCTACCGCTGCGTAACGGTGAAGAGACCGATCTGACCGGGATCATTATTATCGTCACGATGGTTAGCCTGAGCGGGTTATTGCGTTTCTGGCAGGAGTTTCGTACCAACAAAGCGGCACAGGCGCTGAAATCCATGGTCCGCACCACGGCGACGGTGCTGCGTCGCGGTCCCGGGAATATGGGGCCGGTGCAGGAGGAGATTGCCATTGAGGAGCTGGTGCCCGGTGACATCATCTTCCTGGCGGCGGGGGATCTGGTTCCGGCGGACGTCCGTTTGCTGGAGTCCCGGGACCTGTTTGTCAGTCAGTCGATACTCAGCGGCGAGTCGCTACCGGTTGAGAAGTATGATGTTCTGGCCAGCGTTTCCGGCAAAGGGTGTGACAGGCTTCCTGAGCCGAACAAAGATAAAAGCCTGCTGGAGATGGGCAATATCTGTCTGATGGGCACTAACGTGACCAGCGGCAGGGCGCAGGCGGTGGTAGTGGCCACTGGAAACCGTACCTGGTTTGGTTCGCTGGCGAAATCTATCGTCGGCACGCGTACCCAGACGGCGTTCGACCGCGGGGTAAACAGCGTCAGTTGGCTGCTGATCCGCTTTATGCTGGTGATGGTACCGATTGTGCTGCTGATTAACGGCTTCAGCAAAGGTGACTGGGTTGAGGCCTCGCTGTTTGCCCTGGCGGTAGCGGTTGGCCTGACGCCGGAAATGCTGCCGATGATCGTCAGCTCCAACCTGGCGAAAGGCGCTATCGCCATGTCGCGGCGCAAAGTGATTGTCAAACGGCTGAACGCCATTCAGAACTTTGGCGCTATGGACGTGCTGTGTACCGATAAAACTGGCACGCTGACTCAGGATAATATCATCCTTGAGCATCACCTGGATGTTAGCGGTCATGAGAGCGACCGGGTGCTGACGCTGGCCTGGCTGAACAGCAGCAGCCAGAGCGGGGCGCGCAACCTGATGGACCGGGCGGTGCTGCGCTTTGGCGAGGGCAGGATTGCGCCAGCGACCAAAGAGCGTTTTGTCAAACTTGATGAACTGCCATTTGATTTTGTACGCCGTCGGGTATCGGTTTCGGTGGACGATGTTCGCCACGGTGACAAAAGCCTGATCTGCAAAGGCGCTGTCGAAGAGATGCTGATGGTCGCCACGCATCTTCGTGAAGGCGATAACGTTGTGCCGCTGGATGAAACCCGACGCGATCTGCTGTTAGCCAAAACGAAGGACTATAACGCCCAGGGCTTCCGCGTGCTGCTGGTCGCAACCCGCAAGCTGGATGACTCCGCTCTGACCACGCCGCTGTGCAACGCCGATGAGCAGGGGCTGACGGTTGAAGGGATGCTGACTTTCCTCGATCCGCCGAAAGAGAGCGCGGGAAAAGCCATTACCGCGCTGCGCGATAATGGCGTGGCGGTGAAAGTGCTGACCGGCGATAATCCGGTGGTTACGGCGCGTATTTGCCTGGAAGTGGGCATCGATGCCCATGGCATCCTGACCGGCGCCCAGATTGAAGCGATGACGGATCGCGAACTGGAGCGCGAAGTGGAAACGCGCTCGGTATTTACGAAGCTAACGCCGCTGCAGAAGTCGCGCATCCTGAAAACGCTGCAGAAAAACGGCCACACCGTCGGCTTTCTCGGCGACGGCATCAACGATGCGCCGGCCCTGCGCGATGCTGACGTAGGCATTTCGGTCGACAGCGCGGCGGATATCGCTAAAGAGGCATCGGATATCATCCTGCTGGAAAAGGATCTGATGGTGCTGGAAGAAGGGGTGATCAAAGGACGTGAGACCTTCGGCAATATCATTAAGTACCTGAATATGACCGCCAGCTCTAACTTCGGCAATGTCTTCTCAGTACTGGTGGCCAGCGCGTTTATTCCGTTCCTGCCGATGTTGGCGATTCATCTGCTAATCCAGAACCTGATGTACGATCTCTCCCAGCTCTCGCTGCCGTGGGACAAAATGGACAAAGAGTTTCTGCGTAAGCCGCGCAAGTGGGATGCGAAGAATATCGGCCGTTTTATGCTGTGGATTGGCCCAACGTCGTCCATTTTTGATATCACCACCTTCGTGCTGATGTGGTACGTGTTTGCGGCAAATAACGTTGAGGCCCAGGCGCTGTTCCAGTCCGGGTGGTTTATTGAAGGGCTGCTGTCGCAAACGCTGGTGGTGCATATGCTGAGAACGAAGAAAATTCCGTTTATCCAGAGCCGGGCGACGTTGCCGGTGCTGCTCACCACCGCGGTGATTATGGCGATCGGGATCTACATTCCATTCTCGCCGCTGGGAGCGATGGTGGGACTGGAGCCGCTGCCGCTGAGCTACTTCCCATGGCTGGTCGCGACGCTGCTCAGCTATTGTCTGGTGGCGCAGGGTATGAAGAGTTTCTATATCAAACGTTTCGGTCAGTGGTTCTGATGATAAGGAGTCGCAGAGATGAATCGTTCTCCGGACACCATCATTGCGCTGATCTTTTTCCTGATGGGTTTGCTGGTGCTGCTGCTGGCAATCTGGCAAATCCTGTTCTGAAAGGGGGCGCGATGCGTAGAGGATCGCTGGATAAAGTCTTTATTCAGGTGGCGATTATTGCGGCCATCATTATTCTGCTGACAATCTGGATTAGATAAGAGGATTTTTGTCTCGTCTGTTTGCCGGGCGGCGGCTGACGTCTTGCCCGGCATACTGTTCACGTTAGGAAATTGAAATTCTTTCAGCCCTGCAACGTGGGCGTGCGTCGCTACTGCTGTGCCTCGCTGGACTGCATCAATGTCCGCTTCTGTTCAGTTGCATCTTCCAATACTTTTCTTATTCGGAGTCAACATTCCGTGCAGTTAGGCCGCTAATTCTATGAAGTCCAAGATCTTTCGATGTTCTTCTTAGAATATGATTAAAAGCAATATGGGTTACGGGTTTTATGTGTTTTTTTGTTCTATTTGAATGACTCTGAAATATATATACATCATAGGGATATAACTTTTTCCTTTTTTTTATGATGTTGACCGCGTATGCATTTACCGGGATTTTTATTTCAGGATGATTTTCGTCATTACTTATTATTAATTTCCCGTTTGAAATGTTACTAAATTTCAAAGTGATAATTTGTTTTATATTGATATTTAGTAAGAAAATCATCATCCAGAGATCAGACCAAGTTGATGAATACGATTTTAGAGCATGATATATTCTAATGAACTGATAAAAAGAAATCGCTTCACGCTTTGTCATCTTACTCTTAATCCTCTGAAATGATGATCAATCTCTGTTGTTTCACAGCATCATGAATCTTAATACTGTAACCCAGCGCACTGGCGACACTAGTAGCGCTGAATCAGAGTTCGTTCATTGATTTTAGGTGGTGCTAATAAGGTATAATCCTTAATTATCGGTACAGTCGAACTGACTTATTGTAGGGCTGTAGATTCTATATTGTTAGGTTAATTATATATTACTGATAGCTTAAAGTTATCGTGGCAACGGCTGAAACTAATCCTGGAGTAATTGTTTCAGCTGTTTTGATATAACGTGCTGATAATGAAATCTGAGAAGATGACGTGCCTTGGGTCACATTTTTGACGAACCACTGACCTGTATTCCCTGGTGCAGAGGAGTCAGGGCCGTAGCTAAGGACAGAACCATCTTTAAGTATCTGGATCCCAATGCCTTTAGCTCCTGATGTTGGTGTCAATGATAATATGTTAGATACATTCCCGGGTGTAACTGTATCGGTAAGCGTCGCATAGACATTGGCATAACTATCAACTGCACCGCCAGAGCAATTTAAACTAATATTAAATGGAGTTGTACCGGCATAAGATGACACACCGGAAAAATCTTTAATAGAAGCTGTTGGCATACTAACAGTTACATTATCGACTGCGCAACTAGGAACATTAGGGCGTATAGAAATAGGGTTATCCCAGCGATATTCAGCTAAGAGTTGTGTGCCAGCATAAATTCTACCGTAAGCGCCTTGAAGAAGACCACCATTAGTAATATTACCTATTTTCACTAATTCAACCTTGAGAAATTGAGCAGTAGTATCTACATGATACCAACCCTTTTCTATTCCAGTAGAAGTCATCCAGTATGATTCAAATGGCCATACCGAAGTGCCCTGTGAAAATCTGATACCAATTCCAGAAATACTTGTTGGGTAAACATTTTGTGCATTAGCCGTGCCAACGCCAGTACTAATTTTTCTTACCGCGCCATCTCCTGTACATTGGATATATGCTGTTCCTGTAGAGTTAGTCACAGTCTGACTTACCATCACAGTATAAAACGTCTGTCCAACAGCAAATTGATCTGGATTAAATGGTGGGGGGTTAAACCCTTCCAGTCTGACTGTGTAGTAGTTAAGACCATTATTCACAGCGGTAGGTTTACAAACCAACGCCCACGCATTATTCACCCCCAATAGAAGGAGTAATGTAAGTACAGATTTCATCAATATATGCTGCTGTAGCAACTTAATTTTCATAATAGACACCATTAATTTTTGCATATACTACTCAAAGTCACTAAAGCCTTTTCTTTTTCAGAATAAAAATCAGAAAGGTTATAACTGATATGACAGTTTTGAGATTTATCTTTTCCCCATCGAACCTGAATTATTCCATGACGCTCACCTGTTCTGACAAAAATCTGACCTCCTTGACCAACCATGCCGATTAAATTTTGATTGTTATCGAAAATGTCGGCACCCAATGGTAATGTCCTACCTGCAGAATCAACCGCATGAATAAGAAGAGCAACACCACTCTCCGTTTCAAATGCTAATGGAACAACAGCTCCTGCACGAGGCGCAGTCAGTAAGCGCGTGGTTTTCAATTCCACATCCATAGAAGTTCCTGTTGGATCCAGCGTTACATCGTTAATGCGATAAGGTGCTAATCCAGTAGCAATGGCATAACCACGACTATCTATATGAGTTGTTCCTCCACTGGTGACTGTAGCGCCTTGAGCATTTGGAGCATTAATAAGCGCTATAGGACTGTTGAGATCCAGTTGGGGAGAGAAAGTAATACCTTCTTTATGTAACACCATTCCTCCTGAAGCACTTAAAGAACTTTGTGTATAATTTTCACTGTAAGATGCACCACTGTTTAAATTAGCATAAGGTGCAATCCATCCCAGACCACCACTAACAGTAGTACTATCTCTTCCGGTATTCTGATGGTTAATTGTTGTGTTGTAATTGTATTGATTAGTTTTACCAAAAATACCATTTAGGCTGGCCTGACTGCTATTAGGAGAACTACCATCATGTTGTGCGGCCAATGTCAATGTCGGTGCATTAGCTGAGGAAAGACCAAGTGGAAACATGATGTTTAATCCAAACTGGTTATCAAAACGACTGCCATCGATGCTACTATGAGTCGTGTATGTTCTTCCTGCCGTAATACCATAAGTCATTCCATTCCAGCTATTAGAGTAACCTAACTGATAGGTAGAGACGCCAGCAGAATTACCCCAATAGGAGTTTCGTAGACCATTAAAGTATAATGAGCCAAATCGGCCACCAAGATTCTGGCTCAAAGTTAATTGTATACGCTGTTTGTTACGCCAATCACTAAATATATTGTTGCCGTCCTTCTCGTCCATAACATCTGAAAGACTTCTTATAATTGCTGCATCCGATAATGAAAAATAACCTCCACTAGAATATCGATATGTCGCTAGTGTGAATGTGGTTTCACTTGTAGGTATTGTTTTGGAATATGCTAATTTAAAACTATCGCCAGAATTTGTAACCTTTCCAAGTTGAGTTTTGGCGCGTGAAAAATCTGTAGAAAATGCTCCTACAGGTGTATTAAATGCAATTCCAACTAATGTGTTAGTGTATTGTGAATCATTTGCTGCCTGTACGCCACTATACATTGTCACCCAGTTATTAATTCCACGCTGATAGGTGCCCTCAATAAACGAAAGTTTATAGTCATTAGAACTTTGATTATTGACTTGTCCCCCGGTGAGTGACCAACGCCCATTACCAGGTCTCAGTAGCATAGGAACTGAAGAGTAGGGAACTACAAAAGAGTGATTTCCACCATCAGCCTCAAAAATAGTAACCAGAATATCTCCAGAATAAGTTGTCGAGTATAGGTCGTCAATAACGAATGGTCCCGGCGCTACATTCGTTTCATAAATAAGATTTCCATTTTGTCGTAACTCTACGCGAGCTCGGGTTTTAGCTGTACCACGGACAACAGGAGCATATCCTTGTTGGGAATCAGGAATCATTCGCTCATCAGAGAAAAGAGTCCCACCCCTAAAAGAAGTACTGTCGAAAATTGCTCCCTGTGTATATGTTTGCCCAAAAGTAGCCTGAGCTTTTAAGAGCGTTATATCATGGGAAATTGTTGTACCTATATTGGACCATTGAACTTGTCCACTTTGCCGATCCCATACTGCATTACCTTGGTTGCGAAGACGCCAACCTTCGATGTTGAGACCTGTATTCAGTCCAAGATACGCGTTGACGTTATCGTATCCTTGATTTTGTTTCGAAGTTTTGTAACTGCCAGGCCTGACTGCCACATAATTGCCATCCGAAGATAGCATAAATGTCCCATTTTTATTTGGAGTGTAGGTACCGTCGTTTGTTTGTGAGTAATAAGTACCATTTCGTACAGAAACAGGAGAACCATCGCTACTGATTGCTTGCCCACCCGTAGATGACTGTGATCCATTATATTTTTGGTTAACCGCATAGGCATTGAAATTGTATCCGATCAATAAAGCAGGAATTCCTTCATCCCATAATTGTGGGTTCACATATCCGCGAGCATGTCTTAACATTAGCGCTTGAGGTACTAATACATCCAGACGTAACTGGCCTAAATTCATACTTACAGTAACTTTTGGATCTAAATCATTTATAAAAATACAGCTTAGATGTGGATTGGCGACGTCTTCATCGAGTTTATTTACATCAATCCCCATCTCTAATAATAACTCATAATTGAAGCAGGGTTGAGCTATATCGGTTCCGGAAACTTCTTTAAATATAATTGACTTGCGAACCATTAATCTTTCATTTACAAAAATGTCAATATTATATGTTCCTGGTGGAACTGAATTCCCTCTCTCAAAACGAGCGATATCAACGGTTGCGGAACTATCTGAACCCATGAAAGCATCATTAAACTCAATATAATCCTTAGATGATGAATAGCCTTCCTGACTAGCCATGCTTGAACCAGGTAAAAAAACAAGAAGAACAAATCCACTTAATGATAAAACATCTCTGGTAAGTGAAAAGATAGTTTTTCTTCTCGCAAGTAAATTTTGAAAATGAATGTTCCTTTTCATTGTATTCTTACCATCTTTTAATCATTAACAATACATCGGTTTAGAAATATAGTGTGTTGCACAAAACGAGAGCTTCCACAACCAAGATTAGTAATACGGGTATCTACTTGTAAAAAGTTGCAGCATGGTCAACAAATGCACCATAGTCATTTATATACACCAGTTTTAACTTTCCTTCTGATTTAATAAGACTTCCTGATAAAGTAAAGTCATGCTCACTTTTGGCTGGGCACATTCCTCCTTTTGATACACTACGGTTTACAGGGCCATTTTCAAATGATACGTCGCTAAATGAAACATTATATGGTGTTTCATTTATACATTTCATTACAGCAGAATTACTGTTAAAACTCATTAATCGCCATGTAAGTTTATTTACTGCTAAGTCTGGATTATCAGGTAGATTTTGTGGCCGATAGAAAATCTTAATCCTCGATCGTACTGCCATCTGGACATAGTTTTCACTTTCGTCATTATATTTTTTGGCAGGTTTTGGAGGGATCTCTAAAATATTTAACCAAAATACACTCTCACGATCTTGAGGCATTGTTGTGCCCGAAAAAATTATCCTCAATGTCTGACCTTTGCCTGGATCAACCCGAGTCATAGGTGGTGTTATAATGAATGGTGCTTTGCTATCCTCAGGGCGTTCACGTACGTCCCCTGAGTCAACCCAGGATTGTACGAGTCTAGCTTCTGTACCATCATTTACCAGGCCAAGTGATACCTCGCGTTCATTTGCGGGATATACAACACGAGTACCATTGAGTTGAATACCCGCTTTAACAGAAGTTGTTACGAGCATAGTCACAACAAAAAGGCGAATACATGCCATACGGTTAATAATTATCATGAAAATACCAATTAGACTTCAAAAAAACCTACTATATCTATATAAAATTACCAAGGTTGTTTTATCAACCTTGGAAAATAATCATGGTCTTATTAAATTAGTTATATTGCATTGAATAAACTAACGCCGATTGCACATCGCCTGGAGTTACAGATGCTGCAGCTCCAGCATTTACATATTTCGCAACATAACGAAGAGTAGCTACATTACCACTGATAGTTGCTGCTGGTTGGTTGTTCGACAACACCGTATTACCATTAGCGACGGTAGCGTTTTGAGCCAGCATAATTTTTCCATTATTAGCTGGGTTAAACAGCTGAATTTGCGCAGTTGATCCTGATGTGGCATGGTTTTTTAGATTGCTTGTTGCGGTATCCAGGTCTGCTGAACTGGCAGTTTCTACCCACATAGCGGCAGTTTGGCCATTGGTACAATTTGTACCTCCACCTAAAATGAGCGAGAATGCTGTTTCACCTGCAGTTGAGTTTGCTGCCTGTAATGCCTGCGTGGAAACGGTAGGCATAGTTACGGTGATATTTCCAGTCCCGGTCGCTGCGCCACCACCTGTTACAGTACAAGATGCTGCGGAGATTTTACCATTAAAAGTAATGGTACCATCGGATGCATTAGCGTTGGTAATGGCCAGCCCAAAAGCAGAGGCAATTATCGTTGAGAGAAGCAACTTATTCATCATCAATTCCTTTTAGCTTAAACAAGTTACCAACAATTATTTGTTGGTAAATTAATTTTCATACGTCACAAAATTTTAGCATTATCACTAGGCTTAAGGCTGGTATATAAAACAACGTGTGAGTTGTTTTCGCTCCATACCTGTAAAAACATTTATGGAATAATGAGCCTCAAGATTTTCATATCTTACGATCTAACGAACACACTGTATTTATAAAGTCAAAAAAACCATATTATTCCAATTGCAGAAACATATAAGTTTTTAAAATATCATTTAAATAGATTATTGTGCTAATAAGTCTAATTTAAGTGGTGTAATGTTCGTTATGGCGTTGGTTGCTGTGGTGGGATTATATTAAAGATATTATTCTTTTTTCGGTGGAAAATCATAATATAATTCTGCTGACTTGTGAGGGTGTATAAACTGGTTTTTTTGAATTCTTACATTATTGAATTAGAGAGTGTTTGACCTGCTCCCCGTTGATTCGTACCCCCCGATGTTAGTAATGTCTTCATAAGCCACATGATAATATCCCCATGAAGAAGCGTTTTTCTGACGACAGGCCAGAAGCGGGAAACCGTTGAGTTTAGTGTGATGCGACCGGTCTGTCGCAACGTCGTGCCTGCAGGCTTACAGGTTTGTCCCTGTCGACCTGCCGCTACGAGACTCAGCGTCCGGCGGCTGATACGCATTTATCAGGGCGTATTACTGGGCTTGTATCTAATCCTGGGAGCAGGTCAAAGTAGTTGTAAAAGCAATTGAATTGAGTTCTCTGCACCTTAAGCCAAATATGTTGTGAAAAATTATAGAGTTACATATTTTTACATATATTCACTTCTCACACACTTTTGGTGCGTGCAATAGTCATCTCGCACGAAATGATAAAAGAGGGATTTTGTGTATGGTTGGCGAGTGTCATTGGCCGCTGTTTAAATCATTTCAATCGGAGTCTGGTAATGATAATTCCAAAGAATAAAAATTACATTTCATTATTGTTGTCAATTGTTATCTCAGCAATACTAATAAAGAATTCATCATTGAATATCCTTTCTGAAGGGAAAAATATCATGGACGGTATCATATCCGTTCTATGTTTTATTGGTGTATTTTTTGTTGCTAAGAAAGCGCTGTCATTGCGCGATATTGATAACTAGTGTGATATATTGTGGTCGCTTCTGCCTTTCCAGCCTTCATAAAATTTCAAATCTACTGGATAGGGCGATTTTGTCTTTATTTATCACATATGGATCAGTCTCGTTATCAAATATTATTTATAGAAAAGCTGAGAGTTTATTTAAATGGCTTTTTGTGACAAGTCATATCTAACTACCACGACGATATGACATCCTGGCCAGCCGTAACTGGCCAGGAGCAGGTCATTTATATCAACCTATGCTCCCGCCAGCACTTCACAACCCAATCACCAGCTCCCCCGAATGGCTCCGCGAGCAGCACAGCGCCACCTGCTGATCCCGGGCGCTTTTCTCCTCTGCCGATTGCACGGTATCCCGATGATCCACCACGCCGTCGATAACCGGCGTCAGACATGCACCGCAAATCCCCATCTCGCAGGACAGCGGGACCGCCACGCCATTTTCCAGCAGTACCTGAGCAATCGTTTTATCCGCAGGCACGGGCCAGCGTTCTCCGGTTGATGCCAGGGTGACGGTAAACACATCGCCTGTGTCTGCGTTAGCGGCGGGAACGACGGGCTGGAATGCCTCACTGTGGATATGCGTTTCGGCCCAGCCTTTCCCGGCCGCTACGTCACGGACTTTGGTCATAAATTCGACCGGGCCGCAGGTGTATACATGTAACCCGTCATGCGCTGCTGGCAGATCCTGGCTAAGCCGTGCGCGTGGGCTTTCTCCCTCGCAGGAGGCGTGAATGATACACTCGCCGTTACGCCATCCACCCGACACTTCGCGGACAAACGCCGCGTTTTCACGTTTTTTAACGTAATAGTGCAGGGTAAATGGCGTACCAGAGGCCTCAAGCTGAAGGGCCATTGCGTACAGCGGCGTAATGCCAATCCCTGCCGCCAGCAACACAACCCGTTCCGCCTGATTAAGCGGAAACAGATTGCGCGGGGAGGAGATAGACAGCTTCTGCCCCGGGCGCAGCGTCTCGTGGATATAGCGCGAACCGCCGCGTGACGCCGTTTCTCGCCCGACGCAGATAAGATAGCTTTCGTCCCCACACGCCCCGGTCAGGGAGTACTGGCGAATAATCCCGCAGGGCAGATGCACGTCAATGTGCGCCCCGGGCTGCCAGCCAGGCAGGGTTTCGCCGTTCTCTGCCACCAGCCTGACGGCCAGGCTCTTGTCGCCCTGGCGCCACAGCCCGTCAACAATAACGCTCAGCATCTCGCTCATCTTGCCCCTCCGTCATACCAGGAAAAATTCTCCAAAGCCCATCTTTTTCAACCCACGGCGGTAGGCAATAGAGCTTCTGTCCGCAGGTATATGGGCTTCCAGGGTCAAATCCAGCGGCAGGCTTTCCGGGCGCTGGGTTTCCACCATCAGGCGATCTTCCTCAAAGATGCGCAGATTAAAGGCATGAACATCCTCTACCGGAATATGCAGGTCAACGTTACGCGCAATAGGTGCGAACATCCGCGTTACGCGTGCTGACACGGGTGATGCAGCATTCATGATAACCAGCCGGGAATCGCCCGGAAAATGGATGGTTAGCGTGGCGGTAAACGGCAGATGCATTTCAAAATGACGCAGCCATTCGAAACCTTCTGGTGCCTGTACATCCGAACTGGCGGGGTAGTTACTCACCGAGCTCCAGTAATCGGCGACAAAGCCAAAGGCGGTCTCCTGCGGCTGATAGGCGGGCACCTGCTGGTTATCCGGGTCGGCAAAGGTGGATGTGTGGATCCACGCGAAATGGGCGACATCGAGAAACCCCTCGACCTGGCGACCAGCAAAACCGTTCACCTCAAACGCCGGGCAGTTGATCTGCTGAAAACCGTCGTCATCCCAGTGCGGCATGGTGGGCAGCGGCACCGGGTTTTCCGGGTCAAACGCCAGACAGGTCCAGATCAGGCCAAAGCGCTCTTCCACGGCGTAGTTAATCAGATTTAGTTTCGCCGGTACGGGCTGGTCGGGGCTGGAGGGAATACGGTTGCAGCGGCCATCTTCCCCAAAGCGTAAGCCATGATAGGGGCAGATAATCCCGTGTTCATCGTGAAAGCCCAGCGTCAGCGGCACGCCGCGATGGGGACAAACGTCCCGGGCGACCACCACCTGATCGTTAATCCGGTAGATAACCAGCTGTTCATCCAGCAGGGTGGCTTTTACCGGCGCCGGGCCGATGTCGCACGCCCGGGCAACCGGGTGCCAGCATTTTGCCAGGCGCAGCCAGTCCTCTGGCTCAAACGTGCAATGGGCAGGTGGTGTTGGGTGTTTTATCATGGTTGTCCCTCCTGTGTTCAGCCTAATGGGCCACCCTGAATGGTGTCGCACAGACCGTTAATAATGCGCTCGCCGGTCTCTTCGCTGAGCTCCTGATACCAGGCCCGGGTCAGCGCCATATCTTTACCGTGCGTGATATCGCAACGTTTGCGGGCTTTCAGCACCAGGTCGCGAACCCGGTCGCAGCGCAGCGCTTCGTACTGGCGCAGTGCCAGCGTAATGTTGTGGTTGTCGCGCACGCAGTCGCCCAGCACCACTGCATCCTCCATGGCGGCACAACCGCCCTGGCCGATATCCGGTGTGGTGCTGTGTCCCGCATCACCCAGCAGCGCCACTTTGCCGCGTACCAGGCTGTCGAACGGCTCAATATCATGGATTTCGATGCGGTTGGTCGTCTCAGGATCCAGCGCGGCGATAAGCTTCTGCACCGGCGGTGCCCAGCCGCGGAAATAGCCGCTGAGATCGGCTTTAAGGGTAAGACGATCTTCCGCCAGACCGGCCGGGAGCGGGACATCGAAAAAGAAGTAGAAGCGCCCGCCGGAAACCGGCATCAGCGAGACGCGCTTACCTTCTCCGACAAACGTGGTCCACTGGTGGGCAGGGGCAATGTCCTCGTCGATCTTCACCAGACCATTCCAGTTGACGTATCCGGCGTAGCGGCGTTCTGGGGTATAACCCAGCACGTACGGGCGCACCGCCGAGTGGCTACCGTCAGCGGCAATCAGAAAATCACCGGTTGCCGTGGTGCCATCGGTAAAGGTGACGGTCACGCCCGCGTCATCTTCACGGACGCGTTCAACGCGCTTGCCGAACTGCACTGCGTCTCGCCCCCAGAAATTGAGCATTTCGCGCTGCAATTCGGCTCGCGAGACAGGGCAGGGACGACCGCCGGTGCGCGCCACCAGCGGAGCAAGGCTAAAGCGGGTCAGGGTATCGCCGCGCAGGTGATCCTTATACGCCATAAAACGCATTGGCCCGCCGTAGGTTTCCATCATGTCGCCCATGCCAAGATGCTGCATACATTTCACCCCGTTGGGCCAGATGGAGATGGCCGCGCCAACGGGTTTGATCTCTTTCACGGCCTCAAAGACGGTACAGTCGATCCCGGCTTTCTTTAACGCCACGGCCGCGCTCAGACCACCAATTCCCGCTCCAATGACAATCGCTTTCATGCTTCTCTCCTTTTGCAGGGTGTAATGAGAGTGAGCAATTTGCGTACCAGGATGCAGAGTGAAGAAAAGGGCGTTGTGATGGGTCGTTATGCACTGCTAAGGTGCGTTATTACGGTGAGAGTGCCTGTTTATGAATCAATAATTTCCAGTTTTGCTCTGCGGAATCGACTGTTTCATGTCCGGCATAAGAGTGGCGTGTTTTGTGCAATGTTTTGTGCAACAGGGCCGAAGGATGATTTCAACGGAGCGACCATGACAGCACTGCATGACTTTAATCAACAGCGATACGAAGACGCGCTGGCACGCTTACTGCCCTGCGTGGCGATCCCCGCCTGGGCCGAGGCACTGGTGCGCGGGCGTCCTTATCCTGGCCGGGATGCACTGTTTGACGCCGCCAGCGCGCTGGCACAGCGCTGGGATGAAGATGCCCTGACGCTTGCCCTGAGCGCGCACCCGCGTATCGGTGAGAAACCCGCGGGCACGCAGGCCGAGGCGGCGCTTTCGCGTCAGGAGCAGGGGGCCGTTAACGAAAGCGACGCGGCGCTCGCCCGGGCATTGCGGGAAGGCAACGCCCGCTACGAGGCGCGCTTCGGGCGCGTGTTTCTTATTCGCGCGAAAGGCCGCAGCGGAGAAGACATTTTACAGGCGCTGGAACGGCGGCTGAAAAACACCGACGCGCAGGAAGTGCAGGCCGCACTGGAACAACTGCGGGAAATTACCTTATTACGGCTGGAAGGAGTGATTGGCGAATGAGCACCCTAAGCACCCATATTCTGGATATTTCGACAGGAAAACCCGCCCAGGGCGTAACCGTTCGTCTGGAACGGGACGGGCTGGTGATTGCCACCGGGACGACCAACAGCGCCGGGCGCATTACGGAATTCGTGGCGCACCTGCCGGCAGGCCGTTACCGGCTGGTGGCCGACATTGGTGCATGGTTTTTCCAGACCGGGCGCGAAACGATTTACCCCTGTGCGCAGATTGATTTTGTCACTAAAGAGGCGGCAGACGAGCACTATCATCTGCCGTTTGTGATTGCGCCAGGCGGGTGGTCAACCTACCGCGGCAGTTGACCACACCTGCTCGCCGTTGACCCAGGTTTCACTGATATTACGCTCGTCACCGAGCGTCATCAGCACAAACAGCTGCTCGTAAATATCTTTGCAGCGCCCGTTACGCAAGCGCTGTAGCGGCGTAACTGCCGGGTCGATAACGATAAAGTCGGCCTCTTTGCCAGGCGCAAAATTGCCAATCTTATCGTCCAGCCGCAGGGCGTGTGCGCCACCCAGGGTGGCATGATAAAACGCTTCGCAGGCTTGCAGGCGGTAGCTCTGCAACTGGCCCACTTTGTAGGCCTCACCCAGCGTACGCAACATGCTGAAGGTGGTACCGGCCCCGACGTCGGTGCCTATACCCATTCGCACCTTGTGCTGCCAGCAGGCGGGTAAACGAAACAGCCCGCTGCCAAGAAACAGGTTGGAGGTTGGGCAAAATGCCACGGCGGAACCGGTGTCGTGCAGGCACTGCCACTCGCTGTGGTGCAGGTGAATGCCGTGAGCAAATACGCTGCGCTCGCCGGTCAGGCCGTAGTGGTGATACACATCCAGATAACGCTCGTGCTCCGGCCACAGATCGCTCACCCACGCCACTTCGTTGGGGTTTTCGCTCAGATGGGTCTGCATCCAGGTGTCGGGAAACTCCTCTCTGAGCAGGCTTACCGCCGCGAGCAGTTCCGGGGAAGAGGTTGGCGCAAAACGCGGCGTAATGGCATAGCCTAAGCGCCCGCGGTGGTGCCAGCGCTGAATAAGCTCCCGCGTTTGCCGGTAGCTCTGTTTGGCGGTTTCAGTCAGGTAATCCGGCGTGTGCCTGTCCATCATTACTTTCCCGGCAATCAGCCGCATGTTGAGGCGTAATGCTTCGGTAAACAGCGCATCGACAGATTCGGGGTGCAGTGTGCAAAATACCAGCGCCGTGGTTGTGCCGTGGCTGACCAGCTGATTAATGAAAAACTCCGCGATCTCTTTCGCGTAGGTCTCATCGGCAAACTGGCTCTCCACCGGGAAGGTGTAGGTGGTCAGCCACTCCAGCAGTTGCTCGCCAAAGGCGCCAATCATCTCCGTCTGGGGATAATGGACGTGGGTATCGATAAAACCGGGCAGCAGTAGCTTGCCGCGCAGGTCGGTGTAACCTTTGTGAGGGTCAAGGTATTGCTCGCCCTCCTGCCAGCTCATCTGCGCCAGAATTTTGCCGTTGTGAATAAACAACAGCCCATCGTCAAGGTAGCGGGTGTGGCGGGGGATAGCCTCTGCGCTGTCGCAGACCTGGGCAATATCGAAAAATGCACCGCGGATCGCTGTCTGGTAATCCATCATGGTTCCTGCCTTATTGTTTGCGTAGCGGGGTCAGGAGAATGAGCAAAAAGGATGCCAGCTTGAGAAAGGCCGCAGAAGGTCTGCGGCCAGGTGAAAGGATTACTCTTTTTGCGTCGCCACGCGGGAGTTGAATTGCGGGGCGGCAGCCGCTTCGCGGTCTTCCCGCGCCAGCCAGCGGTAAGTCACACCGCCCAGGAAGACGCCGATAAACCAGCTAAAGTTCGCCACTTCATGCAGGGCCGGGATAAAGCTAATCACCAGGCCTACGGCAACGGACGGGAGCAGCGCGCCGATGGCTTTCGGGTTAAAGCCGTTGCGATACCAGTATTTCCCTTTTGGCGTGTCGTCGAACAGGTCATCTACAGAGATTTTCCCGCGCTTAATCAGGTAGAAGTCGGCAATCAGGATGCCGAACAGCGGGCCGATAAAGGCGCCGAGCACGTCCAGGGTGTAGTGGATAAGCTCTGGAGAGTTGAACAGGTTCCACGGGGTTAACAGGATCGAGCCGACAGCGGCAATCATCCCCCCGGTGCGGAAGCTGATTTTCTGCGGCGAGCAGTTAGAAAAGTCGAACGCCGGGGAGACAAAGTTCGCCACAATGTTGATCCCGATGGTGGCGGTGATCATGGTCAGCAGGCCAATCGCCACGGCCAGATCGTTGCCCACGCGGCTAACGGTTTCAATCGGGTCGGTTATCATGCGGCCAAACAGCGACTGCGTGCCGGAGACAATCACCACGGTGACGATGGAAAACAGCAGGAAGTTAAACGGCAAGCCCCAGCGGTTTCCACGGCGAATTTCGCCCATGCTTTTGCCGTAGCGCGAGAAGTCACCAAAGTTGAGCAACGGTCCGGAGAAATAGGACACCACCAGCGCCGTAGCAGTGATCATCTGCCAGGTTTGCTCGCCTGCGCTCAGGGATTTGCTGGCGAGGGTAAAGGAGATCCCGTCAAAACCCGTCTTGTATACAATCCAGCCCGCAAGCGCCAGCATCACCACATAGACCGCCGGGCCGGCAATATCGATAAAACGCTTAATGGCGCTCATACCGTGCCAGAAGACCATCGCCTGTAATACCCACATAATGGAAAAGCAGATCCAGCCCAGATGCGACAGGCCAAGGAACGCACCGGTAGTGAGCGCCGACAGTGACGGCCAGAACTTCAGCGCCACCAGCATCAGGGCGTTGGCGGCCAGATAGGTCTGAATGCCGTACCACGCAAAGGCGATAAGCCCGCGGATCACCGCCGGAATATTCGCGCCAAAAACACCAAATGCCTGACGGCTGATCACCGCATAAGGCACGCCCGCCATCTGGCTCGGTTTTGCCACCAGGTTGGCGCACAGCTGCACAATACAAATCCCTATCAGCAGGCAAAGCAACACCTGCCAGCTGGCCAGCCCGAGCGTAAAGAAGCTCGCGGCAACCACATAACCCCCCATGCTATGCACGTCGGACATCCAGAAAGAAAAGATGTTGTACCAGCTCCAGTTCTGGTCACGCGTTGGTGCCAGATCCTCATTGCAAAGCCGTGGGCTGTAAACCGCACCGGAATCAGCGGCCGAACCTTGCTGCGCGTTTTGTGTATTTGGCATGAAACCTGCTCCTGTGAATGAAAACCCGTTAAGTGGGAGTACAAGCGGTGTTGCAGGATCCAGGCCAAAATAATAAATCTTGTATGCAATATTTTATTTTTATGTATACGATCCGATAGCGAAAAGTAAAAAATGGAGTGGGTAATGAACAACGTAAACAGTCTGCACGCCGCGCCAGACCTGCAAGACAAAGACGAATCCATCTTTCAGGCGCTGATGACCGCGATTGTCGAACATCAGTTGCTGCCGGGGAGTAAATTGCCGGAAGAGGCGCTGGCCGAAGTCTTCGGCGTGAGCCGCACGGGCATCCGCAAGGTGCTGCAACGACTCGCGGCTGTGCAAATGGTCACGTTAACGCCCAAACGTGGTGCACATGTTGCCAGCCCGACGGTAGAAGAGGCACAGCACATCTTTCGCACGCGCGCCCTGCTGGAGGTCGCCAACCTGCCGGACGTGCTGGCCCACTGCCAGTCGCCACATCTTGCTGCGCTGGAAGCCATTATTGCTCAGGAGCAGCAGGCGCACGAAGCGTACGACGGCCCGGCGGCAATCCGCCACTCTGCCAATTTCCATATCCAGCTTCAGGCCATTTCCGGCAACCAGGTGCTGACGGAGATGGTGACAAGCCTTAGCCAGCGTTCATCGCTGGTGATTGCCGCGTGGGGCGCGCCGTGGCGTCAGGGTTGCCGCTGCAACGATCACGAACAGCTTGTGGATCTGCTGCGCCAGAAAGCGCTCCGGCCACTCAGCGATGCCTTAATGCACCATTTTGAACATATCGTCGCCAGCCTCTGTTTTGAACGGGCGGGCGAGTGCCTTCCTGATTTTGCCCGGCTGTTTGCCGGCCACAAGGAGTCGTAATGTCGTCTGTCTGTATACAAGTGATCAATCCCAATACCAGCCGTGGAATGACGGAAACCATCGGCGCGGCAGCGCGCGCGGTGGCAGCGCCGGGCACGGAGATCCTCGCGGTCTGCCCGGATGAAGGTGTGCCCTCGATTGAAGGCCATTTTGATGAAGCCATTGCGGCCGTAGGGGTGCTCGAACAAATCAAAAAAGGAAGGCAGCAGGGCGTGGATGGCCACGTTATCGCCTGCTTTGGCGATCCGGGTTTGCTGGCGGCGCGCGAGCTGGCGCAGGGGCCGGTGATTGGTATCGCAGAAGCCGCCATGCATATGGCGACGCTGGTGGCGACACGCTTTTCCATCGTCACCACGCTGCCGCGTACGCTGATCATCGCCCGGCACCTGCTGCACCAGTATGGCTTTCATGATCACTGCGCGGCCCTGCACGCGATCGATCTCCCGGTGCTGGCGCTGGAAGACGGCAGTGGTCTGGCGCAGGAAAAAGTACGCGCACGCTGTATCCAGGCACTGAAAGAGGACGGTTGCGGCGCCATTGTGCTGGGGTGTGGCGGTATGGCAACGCTTGCGCAGGAGCTGACGCGCGAGCTGCATGTCCCGGTGATCGACGGCGTTAGCGCGGCGGTGAAAATGGTCGAATCGCTGGTGGCACTTAGGCTATCCACCAGCAAGTACGGCGACCTGGCGTTCCCGGAAAACAAAGCGTTAAGCGGTAAATTTCAGGCACTGAATCCATTTTAATTATGAGGGGGCCACAATGGCGCTTTTTGAACAGGATTACCCGCGGGATCTGCGTGGCTACGCAGGCAACCCGCCGCACGCGCAGTGGCCGCAGCAGGCGCGTATTGCCGTGCAGTTTGTGCTTAATTACGAAGAAGGGGCCGAAAACCACGTACTACACGGTGACGCCGGATCGGAACAGTTCCTGTCAGACATCATTGGCGCGGCCAGCTACCCGGACAAACATATGTCGATGGACTCTCTCTACGAATACGGCAGTCGCGCCGGGTTCTGGCGGATCCACAACGCTTTCAGCCAGCGCGGCCTGCCGCTGACGGTCTTTGGCGTGGCGATGGCGCTGGCGCGTCATCCCGATATTGTCGACGCCATTAAAGCGGCAAATTACGATGTGGTCAGCCACGGCTGGCGCTGGATCCACTATCAGAATATGGATATCGACCAGGAGCGTGAGCATCTGCAAAAGGCGGTGCATGTGATGACCGATCTGTTCGGCAAACCGCCGACGGGCTGGTATACCGGGCGCGACAGCCCCAACACTCGTCAACTGGTGGCGGAACACGGCGGTTTTGACTACGACAGCGACTACTACGGCGACGATTTACCCTTCTGGACCGAAGTGGCGTGCAGCGACGGTACCCGCAAACCGCACCTGATTGTGCCTTATACGCTGGATACCAACGACATGCGCTTTGCGACCGCACAAGGATTTAATACCGCCGAGCAGTTTTATACCTACCTGAAAGACAGTTTTGATGTGCTGTATGAAGAGGGGGAAAGTGCGCCGAAGATGATGTCCATCGGGATGCATTGCCGCCTGCTGGGGCGTCCGGGGCGTTTTCGCGCGCTGCAACGGTTTCTCGATTATATCCAGCAGCACGACAAGGTATGGGTCTGCACCCGCCAGCAAATTGCCGACCACTGGCGGGAAGTGCATCCGTTTCAGAGATAGCGGTGTCGTATTGTGCCGGGTGGCGGCTGCGCCTTACCCGGCCTACGACTCTCCACTTTACACCATCAAACTCACCTGCGCCGCCACAATCCGCCATCCATACGGGAAACGCACCCACGTTTGCTGCTGGCGGCCAATTTTCTCCGTCCCCTCGCGGGTAAATTCGGTGCTGCACACCGCATAATCGGCCCCGAAGGTGGTGATGACCGTATGACGCAGGGTTCGCTGCAACCCGGCGGAAGGGCGCGCCGCACGAAAGGCGCGGATTTCATCAATCCCGTACAGGTTTTCACTCGCGCCCAGCCGCACCGTATTTTTGTCATGCCAGAACAGTTCATCCAGCACCGCAGTGTTGTTACTTACCAGCGCATCTTCGTAGCGGTAAAACGCGGCTGTGACCTCAGCAACCACCCACGGGAGGTTTACGTCATCATGATTCATCATTGTGCTATCTCCGCAGGGCGGGCATCGGTTATCCCGCTTGCTTCCAGTACCCGCGCCACGCGCAGGCAGGCCTGTTCATTAAACGGCGCGGCAATCAGTTGCAGGCCAATGGGGGCGCCGTCTGCCGTGCGCAGGGGCACCGTGGTGACGGGCAAACCCAAAAACGAAATCGGCTGAGTCAGCATTCCCATGCTGGCGCGGACCGGCAGTAGCTGGCCGTTAATCTCCATGGTCTGCTCACCAATCAGCGTGGCGCTGCGGGGTGTCGCCGGAGCAATCAGCACATCGGCGTAGGAGAATAACGTTTTAAACGCCTGCCGGGCGTGGGCGCGGAAACGCTGGGCCTGAATATACCAGGCGGATGGGATCATCGCCCCTGCCAGTAGCCGCTCGCGGGAGTGAGGCTCAAATCGTGCGGGCTCGCTTCGCAGCGCAGGCAGGTACTGATTTCCCCCTTCGGACGCGCTGATGATAAACGCCGCTGAGCGGGCAAGCTCTGCGTCGGGGAACAGCAGTTCATCGTGCGCCTCGAGCGCTTTCGCCACCCGTGCAACGGCAGCCCGGGCGTCGGCGTCACACCATGTGCTGAAATAGCCGCCCAGAACAGCGCAGCGCAGGCCATCCAGCCCGCGATCCAGCAGCGGGCGGGTTTGCTCTCGTGAGCTGTCGGCCTGAAAACTGTCGCTGGTGTCGCGGCCTTGCAGCGCATCGTATACCGATGCCAGGTCGCTCACGCGGCGGGCAAACGGCCCGATATGATCCAGGCTTGCAACGAACGGATGGCTGCCGGAACGTGACAGGCGGCCAAAGGTCGGTTTCAGGCCATATATCCCGCACAGGGAGGCCGGTACGCGAATCGAGCCGTTAGTGTCAGTGCCGAGCGAAAAATGGACCAGCCCGGCGGCGACGGCCGCAGCCGATCCCCCGGACGATCCTCCCGCAATGCGCTTCAGATCGTGCGGGTTATGCGTTGCGCCGTAGTGGCTGTTTTCGGTGGTAAACCCGTAGGCGTAAGCATCCATGTTGACCATCCCGGAAAGCAGCCCGCCCGCACTGCGCAGCTGGCGTACCGCAAAGCTGTCGGCGGCAGCAGCAGGGCGCTGGCTGAACAGTTCAGCCCCGGCGAGGGTGGTGTGCCCGGCGACATCAAACAGGTTTTTGACCGCGTAAGGAATGCCCGCCAGCGGCGGCAGGGGGCGCTTTTCCCGACGCAGGGTGTCGATATTCTCGGCTTCTGCCAGCATTCGTTCGGCGGTGATCGTCGTCCACGCGTTGAGCTGTGGGTTGATGCGGGTAATGGCATCCAGCGTCTGACGGGCGATGTCACCGGCGCTCAGCTCGCCGTTGCCAAGCGCCTTCTGGATAGCGCTGATACTCATCTCGTGTAGCGTCATGCTTTGTATACTCCCGCAATCTCCTGGCGGTCATCGAGCGGTAACGCCATCAGCGGTGCGGCCATGCTGGCTATGCGGCTGAACTGCAACTGAAGCTCCGCCCGACGGGCGTCATCCAGTTCAACGCCCAGCACGGATTCCATCTGCGCAAGGTATGCGCTCCAGTCGGGTGGTGTGGTGTTCATGGTTATCTCCTCAGTATCCGGCGGCAGAGCCGTTGCTGCGTGGGTCGAATGCCCCTTCAAACAGGCCGTTGGGATGGCGAACAATCGCCCCCGCGTGCCCCATGGCTTCGCTAAAGTCAGGGAACACTTCTGTTTCGTGGCCCAGCGCCTGCAAGCGCGCGAGCGTCTGCGATGAGACGCGTCCTTCCAGTTTTAAGGTGTCGGAAGTTTGTCCCCAGGTGCGTCCCAGTAGCCAGCGCGGCAGGCTGATGCTCTCCTGAAGCGGCACGCCCTGCACCACATAGCGGGTGAACAGCGCCGCCTGGGTTTGCGGCTGTCCGTCTCCTCCCATCGAGCCATAGACCATCACGCGCCCGTCGTGCAGGCGTGCGGCTGCCGGGTTCAGAGTATGGAAAGGCTGCTTACCCGGAGCCAGCGCCAGAAGATGAGCCGGGTTGAGGCTGAAAGAGGCTCCCCGATTTTGCCAGACGATCCCGGTATCCGGCAGAACCACGCCGCTGCCGAACTCGTGATAAATACTCTGGATAAACGAGACGGCAAGCCCGCTGTTATCCATTACCCCCATCCATACCGTGTCACCAGGGCCTTTGCCGGTGCCCCATTGGGCGGCCTGGCTGTCGTTGACCCGCGCAGCGAGCGCATCCAGCTCGGCGGGGGCCAGCAGGCTCTGGGTATCGGTTTTCAGTTCTCGTGGATCGGTAATATGGCTATCGCGCAGGCCGAAGGCCAGCTTGGTGGCTTCGACGATGCGGTGAATGGTGGTGGCCTCGTCGGCATCGGCCATCCCCAGCCGGTCAGTTATCCCGAGTATCGCCAGCGATACCAGCCCCTGCGTCGGCGGGGCAAGATTCCAGACGTCACCCTGCTGATGCTGCAATTTCAGCGGCGTGGTGCGCCGGGCGACGTGCGCATTCAGGTCTGCAAGGGTCACGGGCAGACCGAGCTCCTCCATTCCACGGGCCAGACATTCCGCCAGCGGGCCACGATAAAAGCTGTCCAGACCTTCGTCCGCCAGGCGTTTCAGGGTGGTGGCCATCGCCGGTTGGTAAAAACGGCTCCCGGCCTGAGGTGGTTTACCGTCGATAAGCCAGGTTTCTGCAAAACCAGGCAGGTCTTTAAGTTCGTCAAATTTACTCGCCGTGGCGCTGGCCTGCGATGCGGTGACCGGCGTGCCGTTTTGCGCGTAGTCAATGGCATCTGCCAGCAGGCGCGCCAGCGGCAGCGCGGTGCCATGCATTTCCTGCGACACCTTAAGGGCTTCGTCCCAGCCGCTGACCGTTCCGGCCACGGTCAGCGCCGCGCGCGGGCCGCGATGGGGGATCTGCGTCAGACCATCATAGGCCGCAAGCGTCGCCAGCGAGCCTGCCGCGCCGCTGGCGTCAATGGCAATGGGTTCACCGCCGGGCGGGACGATAAGCCAGAAGCCATCGCCACCCAGGCCATTCATATGGGGATAAACCACTGCGATGGTGGCTGCGGCGGCCACCATGGCTTCAATGGCGCTGCCGCCTTCGCGCAGAATTGCCAGCGCGCTCTGGCTGGCAAGATGGTGGGGCGCTACGGCCATTCCGTGTGTGGAGACATTACTGTGCATGGGGAGTCCTCATGACCCTGAAAGTCACAAGGTGCTGCAAAAGCTGTTCCAGTTCTGAAAGAAAAGTTTCAGTAAACTGGCACGGATAATGAAACGTATAATAAAAGGCAAAATGTGATGAAACAAAAGTTACAGAGGCGCTATGGAACAGTTAGATGAACGTCTGAAAGGGCAGTACGCGTCATTGTCGCCGCAGGAGCAGCGCGTGGCCGATTTTATCTTCGATCACTTTGACGACCTTATAAGCTATAACAGCGCCGAGCTGGCGCAGCTTAGCGGGGTGTCGAAAGCCACGGTGAGCCGTCTGTTTAAGCGCCTGGGCTATGAGAAATATAAAGACATGCGCGACGAACTGCGCACGCTGCGCCAGAGCGGGATGCCGTTAACCGACAACCGTGATGCGGTGCAGGGCAACACGCTGCTGGCGCGTCACTATAAGCAGGAGATGGCGAACCTGACACAGTGGGTGAATGCGCTTGATGCACATCAGTTTGCCGAGGCCATGGCCTGCATGGTGAAGGCACGGCGGGTGGTGATTATCGGGATGCGCAATGCGTATCCGGCGGCGCTGCACCTGCGCCAGCAGCTGTTACAGGCCCGCGGGCAGGTGCTGGTGCTACCCCAGCCAGGGCAGAGCCTGAGTGAAGAGCTGGTGGATTTAACCGCCGACGATCTGGTGGTGATGATGGCGTTTCGCCGCCGCCCGCGCATTATCCGCCCGCTGATGCAGCAGCTTCAGAGCCGTGGGGTTCCGGTGCTGCTGATGTGCGAGCCGCAGGCCCACAGCCTGTTCCCGCTGGCGAGCTGGCAGCTCTGCGCCCCGCTGGACAGCGTATCGGCCTATGACAGCTACTCTTCGGTGAACAGCCTGATTAACCTGCTGGCGAACGCCTTCCTGCATGAGATCCTCGATAAAGGCCGCCCGCGTATTCACGAGATAGCCTCCCTTTATCAGCAGCTGGATGAGCTGGAGCAACGATAATGGGGCGCCAGGCTGGTGCTTTGCATTAAATTGGTGCAATAAAACGGAGCGAAAAGGCCAGTTCTTTTCGCCCCGTTGTCATTTATTCCTCGTGATATCTGCCTTTCAAACAAAATTTGCCGTTTTGCTTCGCCTGGCACATTAGTTGCAAAAGTTAATTCAAAGAATCTTTTGTTTCATGCTAACGTAACGGGTAAACACCATGAAAAAACTGTTGATTGCACTGGCCGGGGCCGCTTGTCTGTTCACACAACTGCCAGCAAAAGCTGACCAGCTTCAGGATATTGAAAAGCGCGGTACGCTGCGCATCGCCGTCCCGCAGGACTTCCCGCCGTTCGGCTCGGTGGGGACCGACCTCCAGCCGCAGGGTTACGACATCGATATGGCGCGCTATCTGGCAAAACAGATGAAGCTCAAGCTGCAACTGGTGCCGGTGACCAGCGCCAACCGCGTACCGTATCTGCAAACCGATAAGGTGGATCTGGTTATCTCAAGCCTGGGTAAAAACGCCGAGCGTGAAAAGGTGATCGACTTTAGCCGCGCCTATGCGCCTTTCTTCCTCGGCGTATTTGGCCCGAAAGGGGCTGAGCTGAAAGATGCTGCCGCACTGAGCGGAAAAACCATCGGCGTGACGCGCGGTGCGGTGGAAGACATGGTGCTGACCAGCCTGGCGCCGAAAGATGCCGACGTAAAACGCTATGAGGACAACAACACCACGCTGTCGGCCTACCTTTCCGGTCAGGTGCAGTATGTGGCGACCGGCAACCTTGTGGTGGCGGCGATTTCACGTCAGAACGCGGATAAAGCGCCGGTGCCGAGCTTTATGCTGAAAGACTCACCGTGCTTTATCGGCCTGAAGAAAAACGAACCGGCCCTGAAAGCGAAAGTCGACGCCCTGATTGAGCAAGGGATCAAAGACGGCACGCTGAATGGGCTGTCTGAGCAATGGCTGAAAGCGCCGCTGCCGGCAAACCTTGGCGTATAAGGTATGTCTGAGCAACTGCATTTTTCTGAGCTCTGGCCGCACTGGCCGGAGCTGCTGGCAGGGCTGTGGGTCACCATTCAACTGACCGTACTGGCGACCCTCGGCGGCCTGGCTATCGGTATTTTCGGGGCGGCCATTCGCAGCGGGCGGGCAACATGGTTTAGCCGGATCTGGGGCGGTTACGTGGAAATTATCCGTAATACGCCGTTTGTGGTGCAGCTGTTTTTTATTGTTTTTGGCCTGCCCAATATGGGGCTGAAAATGACCGCCGGGGAAGCGGCGCTGCTGGCCATGGTGGTCAATCTGGGGGCGTACAGCACCGAGATTATCCGCGCGGGTATTCAGGTAACGCCAAAAGGGCAGTGGGAAGCCGGGCGGGTGTTGGGGTTAACGCGTTTGCAGACCTTTATCCGGGTGGTGTTACCGCCCTCGCTGCAACGCATTTATCCGGCGCTGGTGAGCCAGTGCATCATCGTGATGCTGGGTTCGTCGGTGGTGTCGCAGGTTTCCTATGAAGAGCTAACCTTTGCCGCCAACCTGATCCAGTCCAGAACCTTTCTGAGCTTTGAGGTCTATCTGGTGACAACCGGGATTTACTTAGTGCTGTCGATTACCCTGCGCCAGTTGATGATGGCGGCAGGACGCAAATGGCTGGGGGTGCAGGCATGATGACCACCTTTACGGACTGGGACATTATTCGCAATCTGCTGCTCGCCGGGCGCTGGACGGTACTGCTGTCGCTGGTGGCGTTTGTCGGCGGAGCGGTAGTGACGCTGCCGCTGTTGCTGCTGCGTATGACGGGCGGACGTACGGTAAAACACCTGATCCGCGGCTATATTGAGCTGTTTCAGGGCACGCCGCTGCTGATGCAGCTGTTCCTGGCCTTTTTCGGCGTGGCGCTGTTTGGCATCGATGTTTCAGCCTGGACCGCCGCGTCGCTGGCGCTGACGTTTTACACCAGCGCCTTTTTGCTCGATATCTGGTTTGGCAGTATTCGTGCGCTGCCAAAAGGGCAGTGGGAAGCCTCGCGCTGCCTGGGGTTGAGCTTTGGTCAGACTCTGTTTCGCGTGGTGGCGCCGCAGGCGTTACGCATCGCTATCGCCCCCACGGTGGGGTTTGCCGTGCAGGTGATTAAGGGCACTGCGCTGGCGTCGATTATCGGTTTTATCGAGCTGACAAAGGCCGGGACGATGCTGACCAACGTGACCTACCAGCCATTTAAAGTCTTTGCGCTGGTGGCGCTGGGCTATTTTATTCTGTGTTACCCGCTGTCGCGCTACAGCCGTTATCTGGAGACTAAATTCAATGCCTCTCATCACCATTAATCAGGTGCAGAAGTTTTACGGCGATAACCACGTGCTCAAGGGCGTGGATCTGGATATCGACATGGGCCAGGTCATTTCGATTATCGGGCGCAGCGGTTCGGGCAAAAGCACGCTGCTGCGCTGCATCAACGGCCTGGAAGGGTATCAGGACGGCAGCATTAAGCTCGGCGGCATGACCATTACCGACCGGGATTCCCAGGCGCGTGAAATCAGCCGTTCGGTCGGGATGGTGTTCCAGAACTTCAACCTGTTCCCGCACATGACCGCGCTGGAAAATGTGATGCTCGCCCCGCGCCGGGTGCTGAAGAAAAGCGCCGCCGAATGCCGGGAGCTGGCGCAGCAGATGCTGGAGAAAGTCGGCTTAGGCGACCGCCTGGACTATTACCCGTCGAGCCTCTCCGGGGGCCAGCAGCAGCGCGTGGCCATTGCCCGCGCCCTGGCGATGACGCCAAAAGTTTTACTCTGCGACGAGATAACCTCTGCGCTCGACCCGGAACTGGTGGGCGAAGTGCTCAGGGTGCTGGAACAGCTGGCGGCAGAGGGGATGACGCTGATCCTCGTGACGCATGAAATGAATTTTGCCCGCGAAGTGGGCGACCGCGTGGTGTTTATGCACCAGGGGAAAGTGTGGGAGCAGGGCGACAGCAAAACGCTGTTTGCTAACCCGCAGACTACTGAACTGAAACAGTTTATCTCCTCCGTGCGCGGCCTCAATTAACCTAAGGACACAAAGATGGACATCGCTCAATTTCCGCAAATCAATCCACCGCAGCGCCTGCTGATGGGGCCGGGGCCGATCAACGCCGATCCGCGCGTGCTGCGTGCCATGTCGAGCCAGTTGATTGGCCAGTACGATCCGACCATGACCCACTACATGAATGAGGTGATGGCGCTTTATCGCGGGGTGTTCCGCACCGAAAACCGCTGGACAATGCTGGTGGATGGCACCTCCCGCGCGGGGATTGAAGCAATTCTGGTGTCGGCCAT
The DNA here is from genome assembly GCF_056156645.1 of Enterobacter sp. Li2LvB3. Lineage (NCBI taxonomy): Bacteria > Pseudomonadati > Pseudomonadota > Gammaproteobacteria > Enterobacterales > Enterobacteriaceae > Enterobacter > Enterobacter sp. Li2LvB3. Next base: position 114,216 of record NZ_JBSICG010000009.1, read on the forward strand.
TCGTCCGGGGGACAAAGTGCTGGTGCCAGTGTTTGGTCGCTTTGGCCATCTGCTGTGCGAAATTGCCCGTCGTTGTCGCGCCGAAGTACACACCATTGAAGTGCCGTGGGGAGAAGTGTTCACCCCGGATCAGGTTGAAGATGCCATCAAACGCGTGCGCCCGCGCCTGCTGCTGACCGTGCAGGGCGATACCTCGACCACCATGCTGCAACCGCTTGCCGAACTGGGCGCCATTTGCCGCCGTTACGACGTACTGTTTTACACCGATGCCACCGCATCACTGGGCGGGAACCCGCTGGAAACCGATGCCTGGGAACTGGATGCGGTGTCGGCCGGGATGCAAAAATGCCTCGGCGGCCCGTCCGGTACCTCGCCCATTACCCTCAGCGCGCGAATGGAAGAGGCGATCCGCCGCCGTAAATGCGTGGAAGAGGGTATCCGTACCGATGCTCATCAGCACGGCGTGGATGAGATGGTCTACTCCAACTATTTCGACCTCGGCATGGTGATGGACTACTGGGGCCCCGAGCGTCTGAACCACCACACCGAAGCCACCACCGCGCTGTTCGGCGCACGCGAGTGCGCCCGGCTTATCCTTCAGGAAGGGCTGGATAACGGCATTGCCCGCCACAAGCTGCACGGCGATGCGCTGCTGAGAGGCATTCAGGCGATGGGGCTGGAAACCTTCGGCGACCTGAAGCACAAAATGAATAACGTGCTGGGCGTGGTTATTCCGCAGGGCGTGAACGGCGATCAGGTGCGTAAGCTGATGCTGGAAGATTTCGGTATCGAAATTGGCACCTCGTTTGGCCCGCTGCACGGCAAAGTGTGGCGCATTGGCACCATGGGCTATAACGCCCGCAAAGACTGCGTGATGACTACCCTGAGCGCGCTGGAGTCGGTGCTGAACTACCTGAAATTTACCACCACGCAGGGCGCTGCAATGCAGGCCGCGTGGGATCACTACCGCAGCGAGACGGCGCTATGAGTCAAGCGACACGCCAGCAGGCGGCAGACCGTGTGATGGCGCGCGCCGATGCGCTGGCCACTATTAGCGAAACCCCGGATGCCCTGACACGGGTGTATCTCTCCACGCAGCATTTACAGGCCAACCAGCTGGTCGGGCAGTGGATGAGCCAGGCGGGCATGACCGTCTGGCAGGACAGCGTGGGCAATATTTGCGGGCGCTATGAGGGGGCACAGGAAGGCGCACCGGCGGTATTACTCGGCTCGCATCTGGATACCGTGCGTAATGCCGGGCGATATGACGGGATGCTCGGCGTGCTCACCGCCATTGAAGTGGTGGACAGCCTGCATCAGCAGGGGCGGCATCTGGCGCAGGCCATCGAGATTGTCGGTTTTTGCGATGAAGAAGGCACCCGCTTCGGCATTACCCTGCTGGGCAGCCGTGGCCTGACGGGTACCTGGCCTGAGAGCTGGCTCGATAAATGCGATGCCAGCGGTGTCAGCGTGGCGCAGGCGATGGTGCAGGCGGGGCTTGATCCCGCCCGCGTGTTACTTGCCGCCAGAAACAAAGACGATTTCAGCGCCTATCTGGAGCTGCATATTGAGCAGGGGCCGTGCCTGGAGCAGGAACAGCTGGCGCTGGGCGTGGTGGAAGCCATTAACGGCGCACGCCGCCTGAACTGCCGCTTTACCGGTGAGGCCGGGCACGCCGGTACCGTGCCGATGGCCCATCGCAAGGACGCCCTGGCCGCCGCAGCCGAATGGATGGTGATGACCGAAAGCACCACGCAGCGCCACGGCGGCAATCTGGTGGCGACGGTAGGGGAGCTGCGCTGCCTGCCCGGCGCGGTGAATGTGATCCCAGGCGAAGTGGCGCTGTCTCTGGATATTCGCGGCCCGCAGGATGCCCCGCTGGATGTGCTGCTCAACGAATTGCTGACGCAGGCGCAGGCCATCGCCGCCCGTCGTGGGCTGGATTTCAGCGCCGAGGAGTTTTACCGTATCGCCGCTACGCCGTGCGATGCCCGTTTACAGGCATTGCTGGGCGAGGCCGTTGAATCGGTACAGGGGCGCACGCTGTCACTGCCAAGCGGTGCCGGGCACGACGCCATCGCCATGGCAGAGCGCTGGCCCGTGGGTATGTTGTTTGTGCGCTGTAAAGGCGGTGTCAGCCACCATCCGGCGGAGTCGGTGATGGCTGAAGATGTCGCCCTGGCGATTGAGGCGTTTAAGGGTGCGGTTGAGAGGCTGGCAAGTTAGGCCACTGAACGCACCGCATCTTCGATATCTGCACTGACGCGGACATCCTGTTCGTCAAAGACCATGCAGTGGCGATCGTCGAAGGCCACATCAATCTTCTGCCACGGGGCGAACTTCACGTCTCCTGGCAGCAAGATTTTAACGTTGTCGTGGCCGTAGCACTGACCAAACAGATAGGTGTTATTCCCGAGGCGTTCCACCACTTCACAGTTAAATTCCAGCCCCGTACCCTGGCGAATGTCGGTGGTCAAATGTTCCGGGCGAATGCCCAGCGTCACCTTGCTCCCCGGCGTCAGCGGCGTGGTGGTCAGGGCAAGCGTCAGCGACTTCTGCTGCGACAGCCGCACGGTCAGCTCGCCCGGTTGCCAGGCCTCTACCGTGGCCGGCAGGAAGTTCATCTTCGGTGAGCCAATAAACCCGGCCACAAACTTGTTAACCGGCTTGTAGTAGAGATCCATCGGCGCACCCATCTGCTCAACCTTGCCGTAGTTCATCACCACGATTTTATCGGCCAGGGTCATGGCCTCAATCTGATCGTGGGTGACATACACCATGGTGGTTTTGAGCTCCTGGTGCAGACGGGCCAGGTGCAGGCGCATCTCGACGCGCAGTTCGGCATCCAGGTTTGAGAGCGGTTCATCGAACATAAACACACGCGGGTTGCGCACGATGGCACGGCCAATCGCCACGCGCTGTCGCTGGCCGCCGGAGAGTTGTTTTGGTTTACGGTCCAGCAGATGGGAAAGTTGCAGCGTTTTAGCCACCATCTCCACCTGATGGCGGATCTGATCCTTCGGCACCTTATTCACTTTTAGCCCATAGCCCATGTTTTCCGCCACCGTCATGTGCGGATAGAGCGCGTAGGACTGAAACACCATCGCCACGCCGCGGTGTGACGGGGCGACATCATTCATCACTTCGTTACCAATTAATACTTCCCCGTCGCTGATCTCTTCCAGACCGGCAATCATACGCAGCATGGTTGATTTACCGCAGCCGGAAGGGCCAACAAAAACGGCGAACTCGCCGTCCTCAATGTCAAGATTCACGTTGTGCAAGGTAACGGTGTCGCCAAAGCGTTTGGTGACATTCCTCAATTGTATGTTCGACATCAGTGTTCCCCGAGTAAGTCGCCAGTTATGTTTTACGTATAACAATTGTGCTTAACATGGCTGGACGGCGCAATTTGTCTGTACTGACTATAACTTCCAGTATTCACGCGCCCTATACAGATATTCCATTAATGTTATGACGATCACACAACTTACAGTTTTTTGTAGAGTTATCATGATGTGAAGGGTAGCGTATAACAAACCAAATGCATTTGACGTCATACGTATACCGCCAGTTATTACAGGCTATTTGGTGGAAGTGAATGAAGTCTGAATGCGATAAAAACCATAAATTGTTATACCTTCACATGAGGTTGATAATGAAAAAGAACATACTCGCTGCTCTGATCCTCTCTACGCTCGCGGTGCAGGTACACGCCACCACGCAGCTTAACGTCTGGGAAGACATCAAGAAGTCGTCCGGCATTAAAGATGCGGTCGCCGATTTTGAAAAACAGTACGACGTGAAGGTCAACGTCCAGGAAACACCTTACGCTCAGCAGCTGGAAAAGCTGCGTCTGGACGGCCCGGCAGGGATTGGCCCAGATGTGCTGGTCATCCCTAACGATCAGCTAGGCGGCGCCGTTGTGCAAGGGTTATTGACCCCCCTGAATCTGGAGGCTAAGCAGACCGAACAGTACACCCCGGCCTCGATCAACGCCTTCAAAATGGATAACGCCCTGTACGGTGTGCCAAAAGCGGTCGAAACGCTGGTGCTTATCTACAACAAAGATCTCATCGACAAACCCCTGAACTCGCTTCAGGACTGGTATGACTTTTCTAAACAGCAACGCGCCAAAAACCAGTACGGGTTGCTCGCCAAATTTGACCAGATCTATTACAGCTGGGGGGCTATTTCCCCGATGGGCGGCTACATCTTTGGGCAAAACGGCAAAGGTGGCTATAACGCCAGCGACGTGGGTCTGAACAAGCCGGGCGCGGTAGAGGCCGTTACGTACCTGAAAAAATTCTATGCAGACGATGTCTTCCCGGCGGGGATCGTTGGCGATAACGGCCTGAATGCCATCGACTCCCTGTTCACCGAGAAAAAAGCGGCTGCCGTGATCAACGGCCCGTGGGCGTTCCAGCCGTATGAGGCAGCGGGGATCAACTACGGCGTTGCACCGCTGCCTACGCTTCCGGACGGTAAGCCAATGAGCTCCTTCCTCGGGGTGAAAGGTTATGTTGTCTCCACCTGGAGCAAAGACAAAGCGCTGGCGCAGAAATTCATCGAATTCATCAATCAGCCTCAGTACGTGAAAACGCGCTACATCGCGACGCGTGAGATCCCGCCGCTGACGGCGATGATTGACGATCCGGTTATCAAGAATGACGAGAAAGCCAGCGCCGTAGCGGTGCAGGCTGCACGCGCCACCGCCATGCCGGGTATTCCTGAAATGGGTGAAGTCTGGGGGCCGGCCAACGCCGCGCTGGAGCTGAGCCTGACCGGTAAACAAGATCCAAAAGCCGCGCTGGATAGCGCAGAAAAACAGGTTCAGATGCAGATCGAAGCCATGCAGGCCAGCAACCAGTAATTTTCTGTTGTCGCAGAACGGGAGTACAGGCTCCCGTTCTTTTTGAAAGGAGTTGTCTGTGAGTATCATCCCGGAAAATTTTGCCAAACCGCGCGCTGGCGGGCGTCACGCCTGGACCGGCCTGCTGATGGCTGTCGTACCCGGCTTCGGTCAGTTCTATCATCGCCAGTGGCTGAAAGGGATTATCTTCCTGGTGCTGCTTGCCAGCTTTATCGGCGTATTTGCTGATTTTCTGCGTGAAGGGTTGTGGGGGCTGGTGACGCTGGGCGAAGAGGTGCCGCGTGACAACTCCATCTTCCTGCTGGCCGAAGGGATCATCAGCGTCTTAATCGCCGCGTTTGGCGTGATGGTCTGGTATCTGTCGATGCGTGATGCGTGGGTTAACGGCCGTAAACGCGATGAAGGCCTGCCGCTAAATAGCGTGCGCAAACAGTACCAGATGCTGCTGAGCGACGGCTTCCCGTATCTGATGATCACCCCGGGTTTTATCCTGCTGGTGTTTGTGGTGGTTTTCCCCATTCTGTTTGGCTTTGCTATCGCCTTTACCAACTACAACCTCTACCACACGCCACCGGCTAAGCTGGTGGACTGGGTTGGCTTTAAGAACTTTATCAATATTTTCACGCTCTCCATCTGGCGTTCGACCTTCTTCGACGTACTCCAGTGGACGGTGGTCTGGACGCTGCTGGCTACCACGCTGCAATGTTCCGTGGGCGTGCTGCTGGCCATCCTGGTGAATCAGAAAGATCTGCGCTTTAAGCCGCTTATCCGCACCATCTTTATTCTGCCTTGGGCGGTGCCGGGATTTGTCACCATTCTGGTATTCGCCGGGATGTTTAACGACTCCTTCGGGGTGATTAACAATGCGATTCTGGCCTTCTTTGGCATTGCGCCAAAAGCCTGGATGACCGACCCGTTCTGGACCAAAACGGCGCTGATTATGATGCAGACCTGGCTCGGCTTCCCGTTTGTGTTCGCCATGACCACCGGCGTGTTGCAGGCGATCCCGGAAGATTTGTATGAAGCGGCCACCATGGACGGCGCCAGCAGCGCGACCAAGCTGCGCACCATTACGCTGCCGCTGGTGCTGTACTCGATTGCGCCGATCCTTATCACGCAATACACCTTCAACTTCAATAACTTCAACATTATCTATCTGTTTAACAACGGCGGGCCGGCGGTGGTCGGGTCGAATGCGGGCGGGACCGACATTCTGGTGTCGTGGATCTACAAACTGACGATGTCCTCTTCGCAGTACGCGATAGCGGCGACCATCACCATCCTGCTGTCGATTTTCGTCGTCGGCCTGGCGCTGTGGCAGTTCCGCGCCACCAAATCTTTCAAAAATGACGACATGGCGTAAGGGACGTAACAATGGCTCAATCACCAAGTATTAAACGTGAGAAGTGGGTACGCCTCTCGCTCTCCTGGCTGGTTATCGTGCTGGTGTCGACGATTATCATTTATCCGCTGGTGTGGACGGTCGGGGCGTCATTCAACGCCGGTAACAGCCTGCTCAGCTCGTCGATTATTCCGGAGAACTTCTCGGTCCAGCATTACGCCGACCTGTTCAACGGCCAGGTGAACTACATGACCTGGTACTGGAACTCGATGAAAATCAGCTTCCTGACCATGGTGCTGACCTTAATCAGCGTCAGCTTTACGGCCTATGCCTTCTCGCGTTTTCGCTTTAAGGGGCGCCAGAATGGTTTGATGCTGTTCCTGCTGCTACAGATGATCCCGCAGTTTTCGGCGCTGATTGCCATCTTCGTGCTGTCGCAGCTTCTGGGGTTAATCAACAGCCATCTGGCGCTGGTGTTGATCTACGTCGGCGGCATGATCCCGATGAACACTTATCTGATGAAAGGCTATCTCGATGCCATTCCGAAAGATCTGGATGAATCCGCGCGCATGGACGGGGCCAGCAACTTCCGTATTTTCATCGAAATCATCATGCCGCTTTCTAAACCTATTGTGGCCGTGGTGGCGCTGTTTTCCTTCACCGGGCCGCTGGGGGATTTCATCCTCTCCAGCACCATTTTGCGCACCCCGGACAAATACACCTTACCCATCGGGCTTTATAACCTGGTGGCGCAAAAAATGGGTGCCAGTTACACCACCTACGCGGCAGGCGCGGTACTGATTGCTGTGCCGGTCGCTGTCCTCTACCTGGCGTTGCAAAAATACTTCGTCTCCGGTCTTACCTCCGGGAGTACTAAAGGATAATCATGAAAAGACTCAAACCCGCCTTGCTTGCTGTTTGCCTCTCATGTGGCCTTGCCGCGAGTGCTTTTGCTGCGGATGCGGTGAAAACGCGTCCGTTTAACGCCATGCCTGCGGATTTTATTAAGGGCGCGGATATTTCGACCCTGCTGGAAGCAGAACAGCACGGCGCGAAGTTCTATAACCAGAACGGTCAGCAGCAGGATGCAATTGCTGTCCTCAAAGCGAACGGCGTGAACTATGTGCGCCTGCGTTTATGGGTTGACCCGCAGGATGCCGAAGGCAATACCTACGGCGGCGGCAGTAACAATCTGGAAAACACCATTACGCTTGCGAAGCGCGTGAAAGCGCAGGGCATGAAACTGCTGCTTGATTTCCATTACAGCGATTTCTGGACCGATCCGGGCAAACAGTTCAAACCGAAAGCCTGGGAAAAGATGGATTACCCGCAGCTCAAAACGGCGATCCATGACTACACCCGCGACACCATTGCCCGCTTTAAGAAAGAGGGCGTGCTGCCGGACATGGTGCAGATCGGTAACGAAATCAACGGCGGAATGCTGTGGCCAGAAGGGAAAAGCTGGGGGCAGGGCGGCGGTGAGTTTGATCGCTTAGCCGGGCTACTCAACGCTGCCATTGGCGGGATGAAAGAGAATCTGACCGGTGGCGAGCAGGTGAAAATCATGCTGCACCTGGCGGAAGGCACCAAAAATGACACCTTCCGCTGGTGGTTTGATGAAATCACCAAACGCGACGTCCCGTTCGATATTATCGGCCTGTCGATGTACACCTACTGGAACGGCCCGCTCAGCGCGCTCAAAAGCAATATGGATGACATCAGCAAGCGCTATAACAAAGACGTGATCGTGGTGGAAGCGGCCTACGGCTATACGCTGGAAAATTGTGATAACGCCGAAAACAGCTTCCAGGCCAAAGAAGAGAAGGACGGCGGCTATCCGGGCACCGTTCAGGGCCAGTACGATTATATTCACGATTTAATGCAGTCCGTCATCGACGTGCCTGACCATCGCGGTAAAGGTATTTTCTATTGGGAGCCGACCTGGATTGCTGTTCCCGGTACCACCTGGGCGACCAAAACCGGCATGAAATATATCCATGATGAATGGAAAGAGGGAAATGCCCGCGAGAATCAGGCGTTATTTGATTGCAAAGGAAAAGTGCTGCCGTCAATAACGGTATTTAAATAGTTTTTAATCTTCATTCAGGATGTATTTATGATGAATAAATTTGCGCCTTTAAGTTCAAAGGTCGCTGCGTTATTGCATGGTGCCGACTATAACCCGGAGCAATGGGAGAATTACCCCGGTATTGTTGAAAAAGATATCGCCATGATGAAGCAGGCGAAATGCAATGTTATGTCGGTTGGGATATTTAGCTGGGCGAAACTTGAACCACGCGAGGGGGAATATGATTTCGCCTGGCTGGACACCATTATTGAAAAGCTTTATGCGGCAGGTATTCATATTTTCCTGGCGACGCCAACCGGCGCGCGTCCGGCATGGATGTCGCAAAAATACCCCGAAGTGCTGCGCGTGGGGCGTAACCGCGTGCCCGCACTGCATGGCGGGCGTCATAACCACTGTATGACGTCTCCGGTGTATCGCGAGAAGACGCTGAAAATCAACAGCCTGCTGGCGGAACGCTATTCGCAACACCCGGCGGTGCTGGGCTGGCATATTTCGAATGAGTATGGCGGGGAATGCCACTGTAACCTGTGTCAGGAACGTTTCCGCGACTGGCTGAAGGCGCGCTATAAAACCCTGGATGCGCTGAACCATGCGTGGTGGAGCACCTTCTGGAGTCATACCTACACCGACTGGTCGCAGATTGAGTCGCCTGCGCCGCAGGGAGAGGTGTCGATCCACGGCCTGAACCTCGACTGGCGACGCTTTAATACTGCGCAGGTGACTGATTTCTGCCGCCATGAAGTGGCGCCGTTGAAAGCCGCGAATGCGGAACTGCCGGTGACGACCAACTTCATGGAGTATTTCTACGATTACGACTACTGGCAGCTTGCCGGGGCGATCGACTTTATCTCCTGGGACAGCTACCCGATGTGGCACAGGGAAAAAGACGAAACACAGCTTGCCTGCTACACCGCCATGTATCACGACATGATGCGCAGCCTGAAGGGCGGCAAACCCTTTGTGCTGATGGAGTCCACACCGGGCACCACCAACTGGCAGCCGACCAGCAAGCTGAAAAAACCGGGGATGCATATTCTCTCCTCGATGCAGGCGGTGGCCCACGGTGCGGACGCGGTGCAGTACTTCCAGTGGCGCAAGAGCCGCGGGTCGGTGGAGAAATTCCACGGGGCGATTATCGACCACGTGGGTCATCTTGATACCCGCGTCGGGCGGGAAGTGACGCGCCTTGGCGAAATGCTTGAACGTTTGCCGGATGTCGTGGGCTGTCGTACTGAAGCCCGGGTGGCGATTATCTTCGACCAGCAAAACCGCTGGGCGCTGGACGATGCAGAAGGGCCGCGCAACAAGGGAATGGAATACGAGAAAACCGTAAACGAGCACTATCGTCCGTTCTGGGATCAGGGCATCGCGGTGGACATCATTGACGCTGATTGCGATCTCAGCCCGTACGCGCTGGTCATCGCGCCAATGCTCTACATGGTACGTGAAGGCTTTGCCGAACGTGCAGAGGCGTTTGTCGCTGCGGGCGGGCATCTGGTGACGACCTACTGGAGCGGAGTGGTGGATGAAACGGATCTTTGTCATCTGGGTGGATTCCCGGGACCGCTGCGTAAGCTTGTGGGAGTCTGGGCTGAGGAGATTGACTGCCTGGATGACGGTGAACGTAACCTGGTTCAGGGGCTGGCGGGCAATGCGTCAGGGTTGCAGGGGCCGTATCAGGTTCGTCATCTGTGCGAGCTGATCCACGCTGAGTCCGCACAGGTGCTGGCGACCTACCGTGACGACTTTTACGCTGGCCGGCCTGCCGTCACGGTGAACCGCGTTGGTAAAGGTAAAGCATGGCACGTGGCGTCGCGCAACGATCTGCCGTTCCAGCGTGATTTCTTCGCCGCCATTATCAACGAGCTGGCGCTGCCGCGGGCCATCGAGGGCGATTTCCCGCCGGGTGTGGTCGCAACAGCGCGCACGGACGGCGAAACCACCTGGGTGTTTGTGCAGAACTTTACCGCCCTGCAACAGCTCATCACGCTGCCGCAGGGGTATACCGACTGCATGACAGATGCCGCTGCGGTAGGCGATACCGTGCTGCTGGCGTGGGACTGCCGGGTGCTGAAGCGTAAAGCGTAGAGCGGTTTTATTGCCGGGTGGCGCTGCGCTTACCCGGCCTACCAAACCCGTAGGCCCGTGCAAGCGAAGCGCCGCCGGGCAAAAAAGGCACAAAACGCCTGCTCCCCGAGCAGGCATTTTTTTATCCGTAAAAAGAGAGGCGTATTATGGACAGTCAAATTACTCAGCGTTTAATTCCAGCGTTTGGCGGTGACGATAATATCGAGCACATTGAAGCCTGTATTACCCGCCTGCGCGTCACGGTAAAAGATTTAAACAAGGTTAATTCAAAGGCGTTACAGGAGGAGGGGGCGCTTGGCGTAATTATTATCGGTCAGCAGGTTCATGCGATATTTGGCAGGCAGTCTGATACCTTGCGTCAGTTATTAGAAAAGCATTTTAATCATTAAATATAAAAAAGGGATAGCCAAAATAATGGCTATCCCGAAACAGGAGAATAGACTGCCAGTTGTTGGAGATACAATAACGATTAACGCATTTTAAAAATTAATTACCACCAGGCTTCGACCTGCACGCCAAAGTTCCAGGTATTATTTGCGGTACCATCTTCGAAGGATTGCCCTTTTTCAGAATCATTCAGGTAAGAAGCAAACACGCGCAGCTCAGGACGCGACATAAAGTCGGGACCATCGGCCAGGCCCAGGGCAATGGTGTACTTCTCGCCGCTCTGCTTGTATTTCGAACCGTCGGTATAGGTATCTTCCTGGTAGAAGCCACCCACCTCGCCAATCAGGCGGACATATTCCGTAAACTGATACTGGGCGCGACCCACCAGCGAGACGAGGCGTGACTTGTCGGTGTACTGCGTGGTGTCATCCGCCGAGCCCCAGGTCAACACGTGGTTGAAGGAGAACTTGTCGGTGATCGGAATCAAGCCGGTATTGATCACGCGGTAGCCAGTCGCATCGTTCACGTAGTTCCACATGTCATACCAGCCGCCACCCTGTGACACCATGTTCTGCGCCAGACCTTTGTTAGCGTACTGCAGCACCAGCTTGTTATAGCCGCCAAACATATCCTGGCTGATCTCGCCGGTGACCATCACGCCATTATCGGCTTCATACAGCCCGCCATAATCCTTCTGCTTGTTGGTGGGATTTGGCATGGCGTAATCAATACCCACTTCTGTCCATGCCCCTGCCCACGGTTTCCAGCCTGCGTAGCGAAGGTCGATATAGTTGATATTCACGTCGTTGTCGCCATCTACGCGGTAGTCTACATCGTTGGCATCGCCACGGATCCACGCCACGGAGACAGCGCCCGGGCCGAGGGTATAGTTCTCAATACCCGCACCGGAGCCGGAGATATTCCAGTATTTGGTGTCGATAATGTGCAGGTCATGGCGCTGGTAGTAACGCTTACCGCCCCAAATTACCGCATTCGGATCGCCGGGGATCAGGCCTTTTATCTGGAGATTTAACTGGCGCAGCCCAAACTGCGCATCGTCACCAAACGTGGTTTCGTTATCGTTTGAACCGTCAGAGACCATGCTCACCATGCTGTCGAGGTAGAAGCTGACGTCGTTCTTTTTGTACACCTCAGAACCCAGCTCCAGCTCGCCGTAGGTATCGGCTTCGTTACCCAGACGGCCAATTTTATTTTTTTGCCACTCCTCCATCCCACCATCCCGTGAGACGCCCACACCAGAGCGAAGATATCCATGAAAATCAATCGGTACAGAAGACGCTGCAAACAGCGAAGGAGACGCTAACGCGGCAGCCAACGCAACGGATACAGATCGGATCGTCGTGTTCATTGTTACCCTCTTATTGTTTTGTAATACGTTCACAAATCCGCAGTCATAAAATGCCTAAACCTGTTATCTGGCAATTACACGATCGTGAATGTGTGATTAAGTGCAAATAAAATAGACAATTTTGTTACGAATGATGAGATGAACCATGAAATGTGGCATTGTGAGCGTCATACTTTTTGATGGTGTTAGGTGCGTGAAAAGAGAGCGGTGTGCGTTTTTTTACATCACCCCTGTTACAATCAGCGCATAACAACATAAGGAACCGGACCATGAAGTCGAAAAGCGCGACGTTAGAGGATGTGGCACGCCATGCGGGCGTCTCCTATCAGACCGTGTCCAGGGTACTGAATAAATCTGCCAACGTATCCGAAGCCACGCGTCACAAGGTGGAGAAATCCATAGAGTTATTGCGGTATGTTCCAAACCGACTGGCTCAGCAGCTGGTAGGCAAGCAGAGCCAGACGGTCGGGCTGGTGACTATTTCGCTGGCCTTACACGCCCCCTCACAGGTGGCGGCTGCGGTAAAACGCTACGCCAATGTGGAAGGATACCAGGTGCTGATCTCAATGATTGATGAGAACGTCAACCATAGTATTCAGGATTCCATCAACGAGCTGAAGTCTCAACTGGTCAGCAAAGTGATCATCAACGTCCCGCTGGAGGCCGAGCAGGCGCAGAAAATCGCGACAGACAATGACGATATTGTCTGTCTGTTTCTCGATGTGGACCCGTACAGTTCCGTGTTTAACGTTTCATTTAACCCGGCAGATGGCACGCGCGCCAGCGTCAAATATCTCTATGAACTGGGCCATCGGGAGATTGCCCTGCTGGCCGGGCCGGAGTCCTCCGTGTCGGCACAGCTGAGGCTGAAAAGCTGGATCGAAACGCTGAAGGGCTATGGGCTGGAGCCGGCATCGGTCATTCGCGGTAACTGGGATGCGCAAAGCGGCTATTCCGGTGCCCTGCAAATGCTGCGCGAAACGGCACAATTTTCCGCCGTGCTGGTCGCCAACGACCAGATGGCGCTTGGCGTATTGAGCGCTTTCCATCAGCAGCAAATCTCCATTCCGGCGGAGAAGTCGGTGATTGGTTACGATGACACCTACGAAAGCTCGTTCTTCTACCCGGCGTTAACCACGGTATCGCTCGATCTGGATTTGCAGGGCAAAGAGGCCGTGCGGCGTATTCTGGACAGCGGCGACGACAATGCGCTGCGCATGTCGTCAATTCTGCCTGCCCGGCTGGTGGTGCGCCAGTCCACCGGGCAGAAAGGGGAGAAGGGGAAAAACCTGCAAGCGCTGGCTCAGCAGCTGCGCGAGATAGCGCATCAGCTTGGGGATATGTAACCGCGTGGGCACCTCAGCCAGAGGTGCCCGTTGCATTACTCCAGCCCCAGCGTGTACTGGGCAATCTTGAAGTAGATAATCAGCCCGGTACCGTCGATAAGCGTGGCGATAAACGGGGCCGACACCACGGCAGGATCGATGCCGCAGCGCTTGAGTACCATCGGGATCACGGACGAGACAATCGCACTCCACAGCGTAATGCAGACCAGCGTCAGGCTGACGATAAGGGTGATTTCCATACCGATGCCCATCATCCAGGCGCGAACGCAGCCCGCCAGCCCCAGGGTGACAGCAATCATTAACGAGGTGGTCATCTCTTTTCGCAGCACCCGCCCGACGTCACGTAAATGCACTTCGCCCAGCGCCATCGCACGCACCAGCGTGGAGGTGATCTGCGTGCCGCTGTTGCCACCGGTACCAATCAGCAGAGGAATAAAGAACGCCAGAGCGATGGCGGATTCCAGCGCCTCTTCAAAATGCTGAATGACAGAGCTGGTGTAAGCTTCGGCAATAAACAACAACAGCAGCCAGACGGCGCGCTTTTTCCACAGGCTGAATGCACTGGTTTCCAGATAGGGTTTTTCCAGCGGCAGCGTAGCGCCCTGGCGCTGAGCATCTTCGGTTACGTCATCTTCCAGCAGATGCGCGATTTCACGCTCGGTGAGGCACCCGACCAGTTTGCCGTGCGTGACCACCGGCACCACATCCGCTCCGCCGTGAGCCAGTTGCCCGGCAACGTCTGAACGTTCATCTTCCGGTTTCAGCTGAATAAATTCCGCTATCATCAGCGCCCGGACCGGCTGCACCGTATCGACGGCCTGCAATAATTTGCGTACGGCAACCATGCCCGCCAGACGTCCCTGGTCTTCGATAAAAATATGCGACGGAATATCATCGTCTTTTAATTTTTCGAAAAACTGTTCACGTGCCAGCGCCACGCATAACGAAATATCGAGAACGATAAAATCGGTATTCATATATTGCGCGACCGCGCTTTCAGTGAATGCTGGAGTATTGTTGTGGATGGAGTAAGACATAGTAAATTCCCTTTGAAGAATAAAATCTCTCAGGGGCGAGCAAGACAGGGCATGTCGAAGAAGAGATCCCCACGTCCTGGGTTCAGCACTGTACACCGTATCCCGTAAGGGAAGTTATACTGACAAAGCCTTGATTCGACAGTGCCTGTTTTACCCTGTGCCGGTTCTCTCGAACCCACCAGAGCGATAACGTGTATTTGTACAGGAGCCTCGCCATAACGAGATCGTAGTAAACGAGAGGGATAATACGCTTATTCTGTCGCGCTGCTGGAGAATCTAAATAATGTTTATGAAATGTTTAGAAGCATATCTTATCAACAGTGTTGAGGCATTATTTAAGGTCGGTCCTTTTAAATAGAAAAATAATAATCAGACGGGGGATGAAGTATGGAGTGGTTAAACAATTTACTCAGCCACTTTGCCGTTCATCCCGCGCATCTGTTTGCCCTGCTTTTTGTGATGGCGCTGAGTAAATCAACGGTGCTTGTCTCGTCGGTACTGCCACCCGCATCGGTGATGCTGATTGCGGGCATTAGCGTCAGCCAGTCGGCGCTGCATCCGGGCCTGACATGGCTTGCGGTGGTGATGGGGGCGACGCTTGGCTCAGTGGTGAATTACCATATTGGTCAGCTGATGGGGCAGTCGCGGCTGGTCACGCGTTTTACGACCAAACATGCGGATAAATTTTTACGCGTGCAACACCAGCTGCAAAAAAATAGCGTGGTTGTACTGTTCACCGCCCGCTTCCTGGCGGTATTGCGCTACATCGTGCCGCTGGCGGCGGGGACGCTGCGGGTAAGCGCCGTGAAGGTTTACGTCGTTAGCCTGCTTTCTGCCGCCGTGTGGGCGGCGCTGTATGTCGGTGCCGTGACCGGCATCAGCGCCTTCTGAATTACAGACTTCCCGTGCCGCCATCCACCAGCAGTTCCGTGCCTACGGTATAGCTCGATTCATCCGACGCCAGATACAGCGCGGCTTTTGCCAGCTCCGTCGGCGTGCCCATGCGCCCCAGCGGCACCAGATTTGCGATATCGCCCTGCAAGGCTTTTTGCGCCGCTTCGCTTAACCCCAGTTTATGCAACGCCGGAGTTTCTACCGGGCCAGGGCTAAGGCCATTAACACGAACCCCACGGGATAAAAGCTCTGCTGACAGGGTTCGCGCCAGAGAGAGCAAACCGGCTTTGCTTGCCGCATACACGCTGCTGGTGGGCAGGCCGATACGGGCGCTGACCGAGCCGCACAAAATCACCGATGAGGGGTTATTCAGCAGCGGCAGCAACGCCTGAATCAAAAAGAACGGGCCTTTAAGGTTGATGCGCATCAGCCGGTCCCAGGCCTCTTCCTGCCACTCTTCCAGCAGGCCGTGGGTGACATCTCCGGCGTTGATAAACACCGCGTCCAGCCGTGGCCAGCGGGATGCGAGCGTCTCCGCCAGCGCTTTTTGCGCCGTGATATCACCGGCATCGGCAGGAATAACCCATGCGCTATCCCCGAGAATGCGTTGTGCTTCGGCCAGGGTTTCCGGGTTGCGCCCGGTGACGGCCACCTGCGCCCCTTCGGCAATAAATTCCTGCGCGGTAGCCAGCCCAATGCCGCTGGTTCCGCCTGTAATCAAGGTGTATTTACCTGCTAAACGTCCCATGAATGCCTCCTGAATTCGCTCTGGAGAAAGCACTATAGAAACGTTAGTATCGAAAGGAAACCAGGTACCATTTGGATACTAAAGAGGCAAGAGGTGTGCTATGGCGGAAATACTCACTGAACCCTGCGAAAAAAAATCTGCGGTCCACGCCTGCCCGATGACGCGGTTTGTGAATCTTATCGCGGGCAAATGGGCAATCCCGATCCTGTACCGGCTGATTGTGCTTAACACCCCGGTGCGCTTTGGTGATCTGCTGCGTGCCGTTGCGCCCATTACGCAAAAAGAGCTGACTAAACAGCTGCGTTTGTTCGAACAGCGCGGGCTGGTGTCACGCACCGTCTACCCGGAAATCCCGCCGCGCGTGGAGTATCAGATAACCGAACTGGGGCTGACGCTTCAGAATGCGCTTTCCCCGCTGGCCGCCTGGATGAACGAGTATGGCGACCAGCTGGAGCGCTAAATCAGTGGCTTAAATAGCGCGGGGCCGGTTCACCGGTACGCGCACTGGCAAACAGCTCCAGACGCGCGGCCTCGAAACGTTCCCATAACCGGGTATCGTGCATGGGCGGGATGGTGATCAGCTCACCCTGATCCAGCCCGGCAAGTGCGGCATCCACCAGGTTGTCGGTGGTCATGACCGAGCCTTCAGGCAGGTCGGTAATGGAGACGCCGGACAGATCCCAAATCTCCGTTGCCGTGGCGGCAGGCAATACCGCCTGAATGCGCACGCCACTTTCGGCAAACTCTTCCTGCAACCCGCGGGTGAAATTGAACACCCAGGCTTTGGTGGCGCTGTAAAGTGCGCTACCGGCGCGGGCGTGAAGGGAAAGCACGGAGGCAATGTTGATCACCGTACCGCTGTTGTTCTGCGCCAGACGCGGAAGAATGGCGTAGGTTAAGCGCATCAGCGCGGTGGTATTCAGGGTGTTAATGGCCTGATGCTGGTCAACGTCGCCGGATAAAAAGGGGGCCATCTGCGCCGTTCCGGCATTGTTCACCAGCGTATCAATACGGGTGTCGTTTCTCAGCGTCTCTTCAACAGCGCGAATGCCGTTTTCATCGCTCAGATCGGCGGTCAGGATCTGCACATCGACCCCGTAGCGGCCAGAAAGGTCTGCCGCCAGCGCCTGAAGGCGGGCTTCACGACGGGCAACCAGTACCAGGTTGTAGCCGCGTGCGGCAAGACGATCGGCATAAACGGCACCGATCCCCGAAGAAGCTCCTGTGATTAAAGCGGTTGAATGTTGCGTGGTCATGGCGTGTTACCTCAAAGCAAAGTGGTTAATTGGTTTCATGTTGAAACTGAATTCACTGTGAGATATTTGGTTTTATAATGCAACCATTTTGCGCGGTATTTTTTATTCCTGCCGTCAGAAACGGGGCTAATCTGGCTTTAATGAACTGAAATTACGGGAGTTTAAGCGCAATATCTTCGGGCGCTAATTCACGGCCATCGTTGGCAACCAGCGCCAGTTTGCGCAGCGGCTGTTGGTTTTTGACATCGACCAGCACGCTGCCCGGCTGGTTCTGGCTAAACAGGAATTCATTCCCCCATTGCGACAGCGCAACCAGCACCGTTTGCAGGGCGCGCCCTTTGTCGGTGAGCACATATTCCTGCCAGGCGCTGCCGTCAGAGGCGGGCTGGAGTGTCAGAATGCCTTCCTCGACCAGCAGTTTAAGGCGCGCGGTTAGCATGTTTTTGGCGATGCCGAGGCTTTTCTGGAACTCGCCGAAGCGTTTCACGCCGCGCAGCGCATCACGAACAATCAGTAACGACCACCAGTCGCCGATGATGTCCAGCGAACGGGCGACAGGGCAGGTGCTCTCTTCAAGGCGGGTACGTTTCACAGCGGATCCTCCGGGTAGTATGGTTTTATTATAAAACTAATCTGCGGCGCGGTTAAGAGCGTTATTTATCAGTTTGAGAAATGCTTCCCGGAAAAATGTCATAAATCTGTCACACTTAAGCGACATTAAAACCGAGTGAGGAATTAGGGATGAGAAAAGCACTACTCGCTGTTGCAGTGGCAGGTTCCATATCAATGACGTTCGGCGCTCAGGCGCAGGACGCGCCGGAAGGATACCAGTTAGAGCAAGTTTTAATCATGAGCCGCCATAATCTGCGCGCGCCGCTGGCCAATAACGGCAGCGTGCTGGAACAATCCACGCCGAATAAGTGGCCGGAATGGGAAGTGCCCGGCGGGCAGCTCACCACCAAAGGTGGCGTTCTTGAAGTGTATATGGGGCACTATATGCGCGAATGGCTGGCCGGGCAGGGGCTGGTCACTACCGGGGAATGCCCGCCTGCAAACACTGTTTATGCCTACGCCAATAGCCTGCAACGCACCGTGGCGACCGCGCAATTCTTTATCACCGGGGCTTTCCCGGGGTGTGACGTGCCGGTGCATCACCAGCCAGAAATGGGAACGATGGACCCCACCTTTAACCCGGTCATCACCAACAACTCACCGGAATTCCGCGATAAAGCGCTGAGCGCAATGGCGTCAGAGCGGCAGAAAATGCGGCTTGATGAAAGCTACAAACTGCTGGAACAGATGACGAACTACGCCGAATCCCCGTCCTGCAAAGAGAAAAAAGTCTGCTCGCTGACCGAGGCCAAAGACACCTTCAGTGCCGATTACGAAAAAGAGCCGGGCGTGTCCGGGCCGCTGAAGGTGGGGAACTCCTTAGTGGATGCGTTCACCTTGCAGTATTACGAAGGTTTCCCCGTCGATCAGGTGGCGTGGGGCGAGATCAAAACCGATCAGCAGTGGCGGGTGCTGTCGAAGCTGAAAAATGGCTATCAGGATTCGTTATTCACCTCGGGTGAAGTGGCGCGCAATGTGGCGAAACCGCTGGTGAAATACATCGATAACGCCCTGGTGACTGAGCAGGGGAAAGCCGCAAAGATAACGCTGCTGGTGGGACACGATTCCAACATCGCCTCGCTGCTGACAGCGCTCGACTTCAAACCTTATCAGCTGCACGACCAGTACGAACGCACCCCGATTGGCGGCAAAATTGTCTTCCAGCGCTGGCATGACAAGAACGCGAACCGGGAGCTGATGAAAATCGAGTATGTCTATCAAAGCACTACGCAGCTGCGTAACGCTGAGGTCCTGTCGCTGAAATCACCCGCGCAGCGTGTCACGCTGGCGCTTTCAGGGTGTCCGGTGGATGAGAACGGTTTCTGCCCGGTAGAGAAGTTTAATACGGTGTTGAACAACGCGGCGAAATAAGAATAACCCCCCGCGCTGGCGGGGGGAAACGTTCAGACGTTTTTACGTTCGATGGTTTGCTCACCCCAGAAGAGTGAGTCTTTGTCCGTTTTATCGAAGGCACGCATCAGTACCTCATCACTGCCTTCTTCCCAAATCTGCTCGGCCAGCTTTTCGTCATATTTCGCAACTTCAAAAATGGCTTCGGCGATTTCTGGCGAGGTATTACGTAAACTTGCCCATTCGCCCACGTGGTGAGCTTTGGATTCTTGAGTTGGCATGATTGTCCTCCTGTTGGGTTAGCCGTTCAGTTTTTTGGCAAGACCCGCGACATGTTCACCCTGGTAACGGGCGATGGTCAGCTCTTCATTCGTTGGCTGGCGTGATCCATCGCCACCGGCAATGGTGGTTGCGCCATAGGGTGTACCACCACGAACCTGAGACACATCAAACAACTCCTGAGCGCCATAACCGATTGGCACAATCACCATTCCGTGATGCGCAAGAGTGGTCCAGGTTGAGGTAATGGTCTGTTCCTGGCCGCCGCCTGTACCTGTAGAGCTGAATACGCTGGCGAGCTTGCCGTACAACGCACCAGATGCCCAAAGTCCCCCGGTCTGGTCGAGGAAGGTTCGCATCTGCCCTGACATATTGCCGAAACGGGTTGGGGTGCCAAAGATGATGGCATCGTAGTCAGCCAGTTCTTGCGGGGTGGCCTGCGGGGCATTTTGTGTTTTTCCCCCGGCTTTGGCGAAGGCCTCGGCGTTCATGGTTTCCGGTACGCGTTTCACCACAACCTCTACGCCATCCACTCGGTTTGCACCTTCTGCAACTGCGTGAGCCATGGTTTCAATATGTCCATACATGGAATAATAGAGCACCAGAACTTTAGCCATTTTGCATCACTCCTCGTTTGTTTTTTCTGGCAGCGGATCGCTGCGTTCATTTAAAGATAAGTCGTGCTGGCCAGACTGCAACTCTGAGCACCATTTCTTTGATTTATAACAAGTTATTTAACATCTGGCGCTGTAGCAAAATGAAACACATTTACGAAAACAAAATTCCGGAATGATAAGAAAGGCTTATTGATAACCGCGCCGCCCGTCCTGGCGAATGCGGAGGATCATGTTGCAGAATATTACCGTTTAGGCTCGCGACATAGGCTTTCCACTAAGCTTAGTGTCACGCGACGTAAAAAGTGGCACGGCCATTCGTCGTCAGGTGAAAGAATCCTCTTTTACTGAATGCAGTATGATGTTGAATGTTTCACACCCTGGAGGTTAGAGATGGCAAACCATCGTGGTGGTTCAGGTAATTTCGCTGAAGACCGTGAAAGAGCATCAGAAGCAGGTCGTAAAGGTGGCCAACACAGTGGGGGTAACTTTAAAAATGACCCTCAGCGTGCATCTGAAGCAGGTAAAAAAGGGGGTAAAAACAGCCACGGCAGCAGCAATAAGTAATACGCCGGGTTGATCCTCTGCCGCCGGGGCTCCCGGCGGTTTTTTTATCTAAGTGATTGCAAGCATCGAATATGATGTTTTTTAATTACGCCAGAGATTTATTTTATTGTGGTAATTATTTCTTTTAAAAAATCACTGAAGTTATCAAATGAACCATATATCGATGCGGTGGATGCATTGTCACGAATTTCAAATGAGTTCACTTTTGCATCATAAGTAAATAATGATATTCCATCCTCCCCAATAACTAAACGTTGTTGTAATTCAGGATCTAAATAATCATTGTTGCGATAAAACTCATTCATAATAAAAAAAGTTTTTAATTATCGGCTCTGGAATTGACAAGCTGAACATGGTAAGTCCGTTATACTCGAATCCATCCATTGTTTCGATGAATGTAGTATAATCTGGTTGATTTACTAAAAGATGACAAGCTTCGTTTCCAATTTGATCAAGTATTGGTGAGGACGTTTGTGCACGTTTTTTTGTCAAACTATCAAGAAATAATGCATTAATAGGTTGTTCAACAGGGTACTCTAAATCGGCCATCATTTTTCTTAATTCGATTAGCATGTCTGTTACATTTGATTTCATTTTTATACCCATCAAATTAGTTGAGCGGATAGATCGAGTCGGTAGGCATAATCCACGGCGTTATTTTGCTGTCTCCGGGTTGCATATCTCTTGTAGAGGTTCTCTGCATGTTTGTTAACACCTTATGAAACGGCTCTTTTTTAATCAATGATAAGTTATCAAAGGTATTTGTCCCGCTATCATCTAATGGTAGTTTATGGTGAACTTCCCAGCCATCTGGTGCTATACCCTTACGCATTCTTAATAAATCTGAAGATTCGAAGCTGTTAGCTGCTTCTGAGGAATTTGATAATTGGTTTAGAAACTTTTTCCTCGCTGTACTATTAAATTCTTTCCTCAATAACATAGTTTCAGAAGGAGCGCGTTTAATATAGTTTATTTCTTTCACCTCTATATTGTTTAATAGTTTGGTCTCTCCCCTTACCTTGCCAAGGTAGTTGTACACTTCTTCAAAAGACTCATTGTTGGGTCGCTTCGCTAACAGAATTGACGCAGCCGCAATAGCTGCGCCAGCCGTTTGTTCATTCAACACTTGATCATAACCTTTAACAGCATCACCACCTAATTGATCCGCTGTTTTCCTAAAGTCTTCAACATTTCCATTATATATTCCTCCTGCGGCTAATAACCATCCTGCTGCTTTGCTATTTATTTTGTTACCCGCTTGAGTGTGCTGCACAGCTGTATCAGAATAATGTAACTTTTGTGTAGGTGTTGGTTTTCGTCCTTGATGATTATCAAGACATTCATGGTAGGCATCTCTAACCATCATTTCAAACCATTCATGCCAATGTTTCATAAAGCAATCGTAAATGAGATCGCCATCTTCATTAAAATAAAATGGGTTATTAAAGTAATCCCATCTTTCAGATTCATCTATTCCGATAAACCAACCTGTATCCAAATTATGCTGTGTATGATCATAAGCACCGTCATATATACCATTACGCTTGCGATCATATTTAGAGGAAAAGGGATTGATAAAGCCATTTTTCTTTTTTGGCATTTGTTGAAGGCTAAAGTGAGAATAGTTGTCAGAATCAAGATCGTAGAAGATTCTTGTTCTTTCAAATGCGACTTCTGGCCTGAGTATGTATTGAAAATCCTCTGGTGTGAGCTCTCTCACAGCATCCCAGGTTTGTATTAATCTAAAACCAGCCATTTATACACCTTATTAATGTGTGGTTAATGGCGGCAAATAATATCGTAATGGGGTTGAAAATAAAACGATATACCCGTGATCATTTAAGATGCTCTCTTTCGAAGATAATCAGGATCATGCCGGCAATGATAAACATTGAACTGTAACCAAAGGCAACGCACACTACAGGATTGACCTTTATTGCTGGTGCACCATGTCGTCTTCTCGTTTCAAATTCTCCGTAAAACCGCAGGAAGCCATCCTCATTCTGATCACCATGTTCTGGGGCGGGACGTTTCTTGCCGTTCAGTATGCGGTCACCCTGAGCGATCCTTTCTTCTTTGTCGGCCTGCGTTTTGCCACCGCGGCGATTGCCGTGGCGCTGATTTCACTGAAAACCTTACGGGGGTTGACGCTTAAAGAGCTGAAGGCCGGTGTGGCGATTGGTATTGCCATTGCGATGGGCTACAGCCTGCAAACCTGGGGCTTGCAGTCTATCTCCAGCAGTAAGTCGGCGTTTATCACCGCGATGTACGTGCCGCTGGTGCCGCTGCTGCAATGGCTGTGTCTGGGCAGAATGCCGGGGCTGATGTCCTGTATTGGCATTGTGCTGGCGTTTATCGGCCTGATCCTGCTGGCAGGGCCGGGCGATAACCTGCTGGCTTTAGGGCCGGGCGAGATGATTACCCTGGTGGGCGCGGTGGCGATTGCCGCGGAAATTATTCTGATCAGCGCCTGGGCCGGGAAGGTGGACGTGAAGCGGGTGACCGTTGTGCAGCTGGCGACCGCATCGCTGGTGGCGTTTGCCGCCATGGTGCCGGCGGGGGAATCTGTGCCGCCGATGTCCACCGGGCTTGTGGTGGTTGCTCTGGGGCTTGGGATCTTCAGCGCCATTATTCAGGTGACGATGAACTGGGCGCAGCGCAGCGTTTCCCCGACGCGGGCAACGGTTATCTACACCGGTGAGCCGGTCTGGGCGGGCGTGTTCGGGCGCATTGCCGGGGAGCGTTTACCGCTGCTGGCGCTGGTGGGTGCAGCATTTATTGTTGCCGGGGTACTGGTGAGTGAGTTAAAGCTAAAAAAACGACGTAAGGCAATAGCCGGGTAAGCGTAGCGCCACCCGGCAATAAAGCGGCACTTATTTCAGGTTGAAGGGGTGATGGCTTCCGCTTGCGCTTCATCCACTTTCCCGCGGCTTAGCAGGGCGTTTAACAAAATAGCGCCAAACGTCGCCGTACCAATCCCGCCAATGGTAAACCCGCCCAGCGTCAGGGCAAAATCACCCGCGCCCAACACCAGCGTTACCGCCACCATAATCAGGTTGCTGTTCAGGCTAAGATCGACCCGGTGTTGTACCCAGATACGCGCCCCGGCTACGGCTATCAACCCAAACACCACAATGGATGCCCCGCCAATCACCGGTGCCGGAATGGTGTGGATCAGCGCGCCAAATTTCGGTGAAAAGCCTAACAGCATGGCAATCACGGCCGCCGCGACAAAAACCAGCGTGGAGTAGACTTTGGTTACCGCCATCACGCCGATGTTTTCGGCGTAGGTTGTGACACCGCTGCCGCCAACAGAGCCAGAAAGCATGGTCGCCAGCCCGTCACCGACAAACGCACGCCCCATGTACGGGTCCATATTGCGCCCGGTCATCCCGGCAACCGCTTTCAGGTGGCCTAAGTTTTCAGCGACCAGGATCACCGCCACGGGGGCGATCAGCATCATCGCCTGTCCACTGAACACCGGAGAGGTAACCTGCGGCAGGCCGAACCAGGCGGCGTTGTGGATCAGGGTAAAATCGACCGGTTTGCCAAAGCCGAACACGTTCGCCAGCAGGGCATAAACCAGACACGCCACAATCAGCCCGACCAGGATCAGCAGGCGCTGGATCATGCCGCGCGTGAACACCGCCACCAGGCCGATGCACAGCACGGTGATCACCGCCATCCAGCTTTCAAACGGTGAACCTGAGACGCTTTTGACCGCAATTGGGGCGAGGTTCAGGCCGATGGCCATCACCACCGCGCCCGTCACTACCGGCGGCATCATTCGCTCAATCCAGCGCGTGCCGGTTTTCATCACCACCAGGCCAATCAGGGTATAAACCAGCCCACAGGCAATAATGCCGCCGAGGGCCACGCTCAGGTTCGGGTTGATCCCCTGGCCGTTAAACCCGGTGGTGGCAATCACCACGCCCACAAAAGCGGCGCTGGAGCCAAGATAGCTGGGCACGCGCCCGCCAGTGACAAAAAAGAACAGCAGGGTACCGATACCCGACATCAGAATGGACAGGTTGGGATCAAGCCCCATCAGCATGGGCATCAGCACCGTGGCGCCAAACATGGCCACCGCGTGCTGCACGCCCATCACCAGGGTTTGTGCTACAGGGAGTCTCTCATCCGGCGCGACCACGCCGCGTTCTGAAGAGGTCGATTTCAACTGCCAGTGGGGAAATCCGAACATTGCCATGAGCTGTCTCCTTAAGGAGGGTTAACAGGCGGGTCGCAGGAGCGCGTGATAGCCGCGGTCAAACCACACCAACCCCTGCGGCGCGGGGTGGCGAACTATCGAAACAATGTCGCAAAACAGGATGTCGTGAGTGCCCACGCTGACCACCTGGCTGATACGACAGTCAAACGAGGCCAGCGCATCTTCAAGACGCGGGCAGCCTGTTTCGCCGGTCTGCCAGCGGGCGGCGGCGAAGCGTTCGTCCATCGGCGTTTTGCCGCCGAACAGGTTAGAGAGCGGCTCTTGCCCGGCGCTGAGCGTGTTGACGCACAGGGTGCGATTCTCGCTAAACGTCGGCCAGACAGATGCCCCGCGATTCAGGCACACCAGCAGCGTGGGCGGTGAGTCGGTGACGCTGCACACGGCGCTGGCGGTAAACCCGGCCATGCCGGCGGGGCCGTCGGTGGTGATGATATTGACCGCCGCACCCACGCAGGCCATCGCATCGCGAAAGGTTTGTTTATCCGGTGTGTTCATCCTCACTCCTTATGCCAGACCACAGGCATCTTCAAAGGCCAGACGCGGCAGGCGCCCGTACAGTTTGCTGCTGTCGCCATAGCCGATGTTGATCAGCAGATTGCTTTTCAGGGCGGTGCCGGTGAAAAAGGCATCGTCCACTTTTTGCCGGTCGAAGCCGGACATCGGGCCGGTATCCAGCCCCAGCGCACGACAGGCGAAAATCAGGTACGCCGCCTGCATAGAGCTGTTACGAAAGGCCGTCTCTTCGGCAAGGGCCGGGCTTGAGGTAAACCAGCTCCGGGCATCGCCGTGCGGGAACAGGGTGGGCAGGCGCTCGTAAAATTCTCCGTCCCAGGCCACGATGGCGGTGACCGGTGCGGTAAGGGTTTTCTCCAGATTGCCGCTGGAGAGCGCCGGGCGAAGCTTCTCTTTTCCTTCGGCGCTTCTGACAAACACAATCCGCGCTGGTGAACAGTTGGCGGAGGTGGGGCCCCATTTCATCAGGTCGTACACTTCCCGCAGCAGCGCATCGCTGACCGGAAGATCCTGCCAGCCGTTATGGGTGCGCGCCCCGGTAAATAACGTATCCAGCGCAGTGGGGGTAATGGCTTCGCTCATTGTGGCTCCTTACAAAGCGGGTTCAGGGCTGTGCAACAGGCTGGCAAGCCCGTTCAGCAACAGGGTGTTAAAGGTGTCGGGTTCGGTCACGTTGCAGGCGTGCCCGCCCTGGCGCATCACCACCTTCTGGCTGCCGGGAAGTGCTGCCTGCAATTCTGATGAACAGACCGAGGGGACCAGCAGGTCGTCCGCAGAACAGATGATGTGCACCGGGCAGCGAATGCGCGCTGCGTGGCGGCTAAAGTTGGCCTGTTTCAGCGCGGTTAAGCGGCGCAGCAGGTTGTGTTTGCCCTGAAAATGGGCCAGCGCCAGAGACTCTTCGGCTTCCATGCGCGGCGCGCGGGCGGCCATCCAGTCTGCCGGATAGAGAAACAGCGGCTGCGCTTCCACCCACGCCTGCGCGCCCCCGGCGTGGAGCAGACGTTCGCGGATCTGAAAACAGCGACGGGTATGGGCATTCAGCGACAGCCAGCCGTTGACGCACACCAGGGCGGTGACGGCATCGGGGTAATCCAGCGCCAGTTGCAGGCCAATCAGCGCCCCCAGCGCGTGGCCCACCACGCAGTAACGTGAGATCCCCGCGCTGGCCAGCGCCTGTGCAAGATCCTGCGCCATCTCGGCCATGCAATACCCTTCGGGCAGGGTGTCCGGGTTATTGCCCGTGCCCCGCTGGTCGTAGCACACCACCTGGTACTCCTGTTCCAGCCGCGCAAGCTGCGGCAGCCAGTAGCTGCCCCCGCCGCCCAGCCCGGCTATCAGTACCACGGCGGGCGCGCCGTCATACGGGGGTGCTGATACAGAGAGTTTCATGGCAGCCTCACTTCGCAATGTGCGCGACAGTGGCGATTTCAACCAGCGCGTCGGGTTTCACCAGCCCGCACTGGATGCAGAACCGCGCCGGTTTATCGCCCGGGAAGAACTCGGCGTAGATTTCGTTAATCGCGGCGTAGTTTTTCCAGTCGGTGATAAAGATGCTGTTGAAGGTCACGTCCTCCATCGTGCCACCTGCGGTTTCGATCACGCGTTTGATCGTTTCCAGCACGTGACGCGTTTGCGCCTTTGGGTCGTTGATAAACACCACGTTGTTGTCTTTATCAAACGGCAGCGTACCGGAGACATACACCACGCCATCGGCAAGCGTGCCGGGCACAAACGGGGCGATAGGGGTGCTGGTGCCCGGTGGAATAATCACGGATTTTGGCATTGTGGTGCTCCTCAGGCGATACGGGCTAATGACGGCGGGGTAAGAGCATCGCAGAAATCGGCGACGTTACTCACCCAGCCAAAAAAGGTTTCGATATTAAACAGGGCCGCTTTCTGGGCGAACTCCGGCCCGGCCTGGTGGGTGGCGTCTTCCAGCACCACGCCGAAATATTCGAGGAAAAAGCCATCGCGTAACGTGGACTCCACGCAGACGTTGGTGGCGATACCGGTAAAGACCAGATGGCGGATGCCCCGGCTGCGCAGCAGGCTGTCGAGCGGGGTGTTGAAAAAGCCGCTGTAGCGCGGTTTGGGCAGCACGATATCGCCTGTCGCAGGAACCAGTTCATCGACCAGCTGATAATCCCAGCCGCCTTTCGCCAGCAGCTTGCCCTGTAATTCGGGCTGCTTGCGCATGGTTTTCAGGGCGTTGGATTTGTGGAAATTAGGTGAGCCGGGGCCGCCGGCTTCCACGTACTGATCGTCCCAGCCGTTCTGGAACCAGATAATCAACATGCCCGCCGCGCGTGCGGCAGCCACGGCGGTTTTAATGTTCTCAATCACCGGCTTCGTGGCGGAGACATCAAACCCGGCCAGATCCAGATAACCGCCCTGGCTTGCGTAAGCGTTTTGCATATCCACCACAATCAGCGCACTGCGCTGGGCGTCGAAGGTGATGGCTTCCGGGCGAGCGTCAAGCGTGGTCATTACGCAACCTCCTTTGTAATAGCGGGAATGTGGGCGCGGCACTGCATCAGCGGCTGAATACGTTCGCCGAAGGTTTCAACGCCCATCAGGAAATCGTCAAAGGTAAGCAGGACGCCTTCAGCGCCTGGTACTGCGGCCACTTCATCCAGCATTCTGGCGACATTTGCATACGAGCCAACCAGCGTGCCCATGTTGATGTTCACGGCGGAGGTCGGGTCAGCCATCTGGCGGACGTTGGTATCTGAGCCGGAGCGGGTATCTTTCTGGCTCTGTTCGGTGAGCCAGCTCAGCGCTTCTTCGTCGGCCCCGGCTTTATACAGTTCCCATTTGGCGCGTGCGGCGTCGTCGGTTTCATCGGCAATAACCATAAACAGCACGTAGGAGCCGACATCGCGCCCGGTTTTGTCGGCGGCTTCTTTCATGCGTGCCGCCGTGGGGGCAAAGGCCGCCGGGGTGTTAACCCCTTTGCCAAAGCAGAAGTTGAAATCGGCGTATTTCGCGGAGAACTCCATGCCTGCATCGCTCTGCCCGGCGCAGATCACTTTCATTGGCACGGACGGCTGCGGGCTGACGCGACAGTCGTTCATGGTGAAGTAGTCGCCTTTAAAATCGCTTTTTCCGGTGCCCCACAGGTCGCGCAGTACCTGCACGTACTCGGTGAGGTACTCATAGCGGCGCGAGAAATATTCGTCGCCCGGCCAGATGCCCATCTGGTCGTATTCCGGTTTTTGCCAGCCGGTGACCAGGTTGACGCCAAAGCGGCCACCGGAGATGGAATCGATGGTGGAGGCCATTCGCGCCACAATCGCCGGGGGCAGGGTGAGGGTGGCGGCGGTGGCGTAAATCTGGATGCGGGACGTGACTGCCGCCAGCCCGGCCATCAGGGTGAAGGACTCCAGGTTGTGATCCCAGAATTCCGTCTTACCGCCAAAACCACGCAGCTTGATCATCGAGAGCGCAAAATCGAAATGGTAGTGCTCCGCTTTTTGCACGATAGCCTTATTCAGCTCGAAGGTCGGCTTGTACTGCGGGGCGGTGGTCGAGATTAGCCAGCCGTTGTTACCGATAGGGACAAATACGCCAATTTTCATCACGAACCTCTCTTCATCTCTGTGTGGGGTGAAAGTCAGACGTGGCGCTGCATCCTGCATATCCTGTTCAGCCTCGTGAAAAGGGTTTTGCAAAGGGGATGCCAGTTTTTAAAATGGCTTTGTTATTAAGGTGTTAATGCGAGGTTGGTGAATTGAGTGCAAATAAAGTGGACTAAATGGTCAAAAGAAATGCACACAAAGCAGGCAACGGTGCGCGATGGCGGTGCAGGGGCGGGGGAGGGAATGCAGCACGATCCCGGTGCGGGCCGGGATCGCAGGTTAGCGTTTATTGTGGCTTCACAGCCCCGTTCATGCGTTTCGGCTCCGGCAGATCGCCCGTATCATTCAGCGCCCCCGGGAACGTCGACAGCCACGCTTTCACCTTCTGTTTATTGGTATGCACTGCGCTTAACCCTTCTAAACAGCCCCACAACTCGCGGCTATTCTGCGGGGTGATCACAATGCAATCCGGCATCACGCGGATTTTAACCGCGCGGCCATACGCAAACCCGGCGCGGGACAACCAGTCACCGGACAGCGGCAGATAGTTATGCTCCATGCGCGTATACAGCTCACCGCATGATCCACCCGCCTCATCCCGCGCATGAACACGCCCGGAATGGGTCGGCTCCCCGTGCAAGTCCCGCGGGTTCTTTTTGCGTACCTGCTCGCGAATTTCTTCACCATTTTCAAATACTGCATTTTCCGTTTGGGCAACAGCCCGCTCTGGCATAAAATTCTTCGCAGCCATATTCAACTCCCTAATAGTTGTTTGTGGTTAGCGGTATAAAGGTGTTCCACCATCTTTATACCGCGATCTTGTTTATCTACTTTTCTCTATAAAACTCACTGTTTGTGTTGGGTGGCTTCACTACGCTGATTATACTCCTATGGATAAAAACACAGGGGTAAAAATGTCGGGGAAATGGTGAAAATGCGAGGAGGGTCGAGGAAAAGGATGGGGGAGGACAGGAGTCGGGGATGGAAATGGTGTTTTTATTGTTAGGAGAGGGGTATTGCTGAGGGGGATGTGAGTGGGGGATTACGGTAGGCTGGTTTGATGTGAAGGTCCGCAGCGAGAGAGAAACGGAAATATTTTTTTTGGCTGACAAAAGTGAGCTAGATTTATTACTTTAATTTGAATTGGCGCAGGAAAAGTTTCAGCGTTTAAAACTTGACCGTTTTCATGGGCTATATCTGGTGTATTTCATTTTATAAGTAATAATAAAGACTGGCTAAAATTCTGTTTCGAGCTTAGTTTGTAAAATATAAACACACTGTAAAATAAACAATGTGATAACCTGAAAATAAGAAGAAGTACAGTCTATATAATTATTAAAAGGGACTAAGTAGCCCCTTTGTAAATGCACACAGCCACAAAAGTTTTAGAGGGCTTTAATAATTAAACCCCAAGGTAGTTTGTATATAAATATGCAATGCTATATCTATTTTTATTACCTACCATGTAAGTTGTTATTATTTTAGTGGCAATAAGAACTTGTTTCAATTGATCTACAGTGCTGCCACTTATACTTTCTTCTTCTTTGTTATTCTCTTTTATTTCCAGAATCAACTTATCAAATGAAGATTCATCAAGCCAATTTCTCTTAAACTTTGGATTGATTTTGTTTTGTGAAAAGTCCGCACAGAAGTATTTAATAAACTCATTTCCTTGTTCATTCCAAAGGTCTTCGAGATATTTCACTACAGCATTTTTGCGAACAATCTTGCTTGTACAATAAGCTAACCCTATGATCGCGTCCTTTCTAAACCCTTTATTTGGATCTTGCTCTTTTTGCTCATTTATAGCATTTATAAGTAAATCTATAAACGGCCTCAAGTTTACTGTTTTATCGGCACTTTGTATGTTTCTGTATAAGTCAATATAGGCAGTGCTCATTGTTCTATTATTTTTAGGCCTTGGATAGCCAAAGAAAGAATTGATAATCGGCTCTATTATCCCACTATCCAAAGGCAATTGATTATGCACCTTAGATTTGACTAATAATTTTTTATTTATTGACTCTAAGAGATAAGGGCTAATTCTGTTTTCACCTAAGAATTCTAAAAACTCATCATGAGCATAGTTAAAAACAATTTTCAAAAAGAAAGAAAATATCTCATCTTGAGACCACTCTAAATTAATAGTCTTGTTGGAAAATGCGTTTTTGTTTGTTAGGTTACCTAAACGATCATATAAGTCACGTCTTAAAAACAACTTAGGATGAATATTAGAATAAGGGAATCTCACGGCTAACTTTACCAGTGGAGAGATAACAAAATCCCAAATCGCTGGCTTCACTATATTATCTAACTGATCGAAAGTAATCACTAGACGCCTATCATCCTTTCTAAGGATAACATTTGCTTGATTTAAATCCTTCTCAATTAATTCTATATTTGAATCATTTTTTATGATTTCCAAGATCTTGCCGATAGCCGTTGGTTTTATTAATGAAACTAATAGATTCTTATTTTCAGTTTCGAAACCACCTCTGGTGAAGAGAGAGTTCCAAATAAAGAACAGCCAGAATTTTTTAACGAAAATCTCATTCTTTAATTCATCCGGATTAAACAAAAATTCGAAGTTATCCTTATCAAAGTTTGTGATATTGATGACACTATAGTTTAAATGTTTTTTCTGAGATTTAATAATCAGATTTTCAAAAAAACTCTCAATTTGTAGAGCTTTATAGAAAGCTGTTTTCCCAGTACCTTTATCTCCCAAGAGAATGTTCTTTTCCGGGATAAGAAAATCTTCCATACATGGACGTAGATAAAAATCTCTTTCCATATACTCTGGAGTGTAAGCAATATTTTCTGCGTATAAATCAGGCAACTTGCTGTTGACTTTTTCTAAAATTGAGTCTTGCAAATTAAAAACATCACCTGGAACATGAGAAGGTGAAGAATTTACATGAGTGTATATTTCAGTCTTACTCTCAGCCTCAAGTTCGGTCACAGGTTGAACTTCAGTTTCCGTTTGTGAAACTATAGATGAATGTATCTCATAGCTATCAGCGGTATTATAATCACTTTCAATGTTATTACTAAATGAACATACCACATCAAGAATGGTTCTGAAAAATCTATGATATTGAGCAGGTCCAATATCACCGTTCAGGAAATCATTCAAATCGCTTGGATCTTCACTTTCAGTCCCTACTTTTTCTAAGACATCAAGCCTATTGAAGTAAAAGGTATCGGGCTTGTCTTCCTGTTCGAATAAGCTTGAAATATATTTATTAAAATTATCGAAACGCTTACTAAAATTACTGCTAATTATTGATAAAATAATGCTTGAGCTTATTTTGTTTTTATTAATAATGTTGGCGGTATATTCAACGCCTGGCTGGTTTTGGATATCATCCCCACCTAAAAATACTATGTGGGTAGAAATGCTTGCTAACGCACCAAATACGTTATTAAATCCAGTTCTTGAATCGACTAAGATGACATCCGGTGAGTAATTATTGTTAATGTCATCTATTAACTCAGAGAGGATTAATTGTAATGCATCACCTTGAAGATCGACCTTTGCAATACCTTCCAAGTAGCTGACTACATTTTTAAAATCAAAAAGAATGTTACCTGCAGACATCAAGTTAATTGAGCCCTCGCCGGAATATGTGCTTTCTATGCCAAAAACATAATCCTTAAGTTCTGTTTTAGAGGAAAAAGCCCGATCGTTTAAATACTCAATAAGCCCGCTTCTGTTATTGTCACTTTGAGAACTATTGAAGAAATTCAACAAACCAGGAGCTTCAAAATCACAATCCACTACAAATACATTTTTTCCCTGTTTAGCTAAATAGGAAGCTGTCAGCGCTAAAGAAGTTGTTCTCCCGACACCACCTTTATAACTATAAAAGGTAATTAAATTTTTCTTGCTTAACGGCTTTTCTTCTTGATTTAAATCCAGTAATGAGTTCAATGATCTACGCAAACCTAAAAAATAGGACCCTCCTTCAAACTTCGATATAAAAAGTTCATCTTTAGAATCTTCTACAGATAAATAATGGAATTTAATTTTTTTATCAATAAAGTAATCAATGTCAAACGAGCTTAAGTTAAGCATTTTTAACTCATTAATTTCATTGCTTACAATATAAACATTTATTAACCCATTCACTCTCATTTCGATAAAGAAATTATTTATTTCACCTCTGTTTTTTTTGATTTTTAATTCTTTGTCTAGTTTTTCAATGAACTCTATTGATTTTAACATTTTTCATCCTTAAATTTTAGAAGCGAAATTAACTGCATGATTAAAAAACAAGGTAACATCATGCTGTGATCTTTGTACATTTTCATATCTGTAATTGGGACCCCAACCATCTATCAAATTGTTAATTAATTCATCGTCACTTCTTGAAGTGAAATCTGTGAATTTAACTTCAAGCTTGTTTTGCAATTCAAGTAAATCATGAATCAAAAACTTATTTTTTTTATCAAATCCTAATGCTTCACAACTTGCATGATTCACTTCCTCGGCAGATGGGTGTCCATAGAATTCTAAAATCAAATATTTTAAAGAACACTCTAATATATACCCAGACAAATAGTAAAAGTTAGATAATAACCTGATGCGTTGCTGGCTGTTTTCTGGACATGTTTCCATTTGCTTACTTATTATTTCACAAGTGTACTTATGTCTTCTCGCTGAAAATAAAAAATCTTCATATCTCACTGTTATGACCCTTAGGTATCTAAGCTTCCTACTAATTAGTTTATCAAATATCTATACTGATAAACCACATCTATATGTTTAATGAATTTACTATAAAATTAAGGGGGTAGTCTATAAGCGCCAACTCATTCTTGCGACTTTAAACTAAATTCGTATCGTCGTCAGGTTTGAATGGTGCATGATATTGGGTCAGGTTCACTGCTAGCGTGATGTCAATTGACATATTTACTGCATAAGAAGTGCTACTTTCAGAACCAGCTATTCTTCATCTGTGGAGACCAGCCTAAAAACGTCGCTGATGTGCAGAGCTCCAATGTCCGCTTCTGGCTGTGAGTGCAACCGATGAATGCAATACTATCCTTAATCAAGCGGGACGTTGCCATGAAACGAAGAGCTCGGATTTACTATACGCCAGAGCAGAAGCAACTATCTGGGACAGGTAGAAGCAAGGTGAGTCCCTGCATGATATCGCCTGAATGTTCGACAGATATCATTCTTCTATTATGCCCACTATCCACCAGATTGGTGGATATCGTCCCCCTGTACGAAGCGGTATCCGTTAGCTCTTTCACTTGATGGAGGAGAGGAAATATCCAGAGCGCTGGTAGCAAAAATCAGCATTAGAGCGATCGCAAACAAACTACCGAGAGAACGCTCAACGATTAGCCGCGAGATCGAGAGGCACGGTGGTGAAAACAATACCGTGCATCAAAAGCGGATACTGCAGCATGGGACAATGCTCTGGGACCAACACCTTGAAAGCTGATTGAAAAGCTCCACACTGTGTCAAATCATCGCAGAGAAGATGCATCAGGACTGGTCGCAGGAAAAAATCGCCGGTTGGCTGAAATACTGTCCGGATAATCAGGAAATGCATGTGTCACACGAAACGACATATAAAACGTTTTTACACAAACCCGAGGTGCATTAAAAATAGAATTGCAGTAATGCCTCAGAAGCGGAAGAGTCGCGCGTAGATCCAGAGCATCATCGCTTAAAGGGAAAGGGAAAGGGAAAGGGAAAGGGAAAGGGAAAGGGAAAGGGAAAGGGAAAGGGAAAGGGAAAGGGAAAGGGAAAGGGAAAGGGAAAGGGTCGATCCAGGATGCAATATCTGTCAGCGAAAGACCAACTGAAGCCGCAGACAGAGGCATTCCGGGTCACTGTGAAGGTGACCTGAACCAGGGCTCAAAAAACTACGATATTGTCACTCTGGTAGAGCACCATTCCCGCTTTGTTATGCTGGCCACAACCCGTGACAACAAGACCATAACGGTTATTTCAGCGCTCACCAAACAAGCACGAGAATTGCCTACCGAGCTTGTTAAAACAATAACATGGGATCGTTGCGTTGAAATGACAAGCCACACTCGATTAACTGTAGTGACAGACATTCAGATTTACTTCTGCGACCCTCAATCCCCCTAGCAACGCGGCTCAAATGAAAAAACGAACAGATTGCTCAGGCAGTATTTTCCAAAAGGAACTGACTTATCGGTTCACTGCCAGCAAAGACTAAACAGTTTTGCCAGACAGCTCAACGAAAGGCTGAGAAAAACACTGAACTATGAGTCACCCGCAGAACGACTCAATAAGTGTGTTGCATCCATCGGTTGAACTTACAACATGAAGCGGACAATTCAGCTGATCTGAAGGTCTGCTGTAAGCGAGGAACAGGTGGTAACTTCGTAGGGAATAATTAGCTTTGAAAGTAAATGGTTTTTTAATTTTGAATTTACACATGCAACAAAGTTTGGCTGAACTAAAATAAGAATGTTGAGGCCAGTTTTAAAATTTTTTACAAAGGGTGGTTGTTCTGTTCAACTTGGCTTAACAATTGCTCAATATCAAATCGCCGAATAGGGGGCTAGCTTGACAAATGAAACATTGACTGCTGGGAAAGAGGACGGTGTCCACAATGAATTCCAGCATAAAATAATGTCTGTCAGTGAGGAAGTTAGCATTACTTTGTTGCTTAATGACGTTAGTAAGAGGCTTTCGGCAATCGAATTGTCGTTAGCAACACCATCAGATTCAAAGCCGTCTAAACCATTTTTGGCCATTGATGTATTAAAGGTATTACTTGGTGGTTGGCCAGCATTTGGTTTTATTTTTTTTGATATTGTTTTACTTTCCACTTAGAGATGCTCTTAATGCCATTCCTGCCAAAGTGAATTCTGCAACAGAAATTGGAATAATGGGGATATCTCTAAAGTCAACAATTCAAATGGAAGCGGAAAGATTGGGCTCAGGTTATCTATCCGGTGCAATTCCAAATTTATCCACAGCCGAAATTAAAAATTTATTGCTTCAAACACAGTCAGGCTATGGTGGGCTTATCATTACTACTGCTAATTATGAAACGAAGTTAACCACGGGTGTGATTTTCCCAACAAAAGTGACGATTGATGCCTTTATTAAACTCGAGCATAAAGGGTTAATAGAGTTAACTGGTGATTGGAAAGATACAGCAGATAAAACATATGATGTTATTGAAAAATTTAAATCTAATCACCCAGGAATAACAAAGCCAGGTGACAGCAATGCCGATGAACTCTGGGCACTATCTAAACCCGATAATATACATGACCTGCCAACACTGACCTGGCGTATAACCGCACTGGGTAGTAAAGCTATTGAGATCATTGTCCAATCGGTTGCAAAAGAATTAAATCCGTCACCTAAAAACTAAATTCGTAGGATGCTCATACACACAAATATAGTGGTTACCCTAAGCGCCATATAGAAACCACAGCTATAGCGCCATCCGAGCATATTACGACTTATTCATAATGCGAATAGCCTGCTCTTGGCACGAAGCAACTGGTCTAAAAGACCGTAGCGCCACCTATAAATTCGCTCCCGGCCACACACAACTCTTTCCCTTCTTTGCATTAGCTCAACCCCCGTGGCCTACACCCAAAATGTCGAGACAACCCACCGCATTTGCTATGCTATGGCAAACCAATAAGGAGAGCGCAGATGACACAAGGTGCAGTGAAAACACCAGGTAAACGTTCGCAGGCGGTGAGTGCGAAAAAGCAGGCCATTCTGGGCGCGGCGCTGGATACGTTTTCGCAGTTTGGTATCCACGGCACGCGGCTGGAGCAGGTGGCAGAGCGGGCAGGGGTGTCAAAAACCAATCTGCTGTACTACTACCCGTCAAAAGAGGTGCTCTACGTTGCGGTGCTGCAACAGATCCTCGATATCTGGCTGGCACCGCTCAAGGCGTTTCGCGAAGAGTTCACCCCGCTGGTGGCGATTAAAGAGTACATCCGCCTCAAGCTTGAGGTATCCCGCGACTACCCGCAGGCGTCACGCCTGTTCTGCCTTGAGATGTTGCAGGGCGCACCGTTGCTGAAAACCGAGCTAACCGGGGATTTAAAACAGCTGGTGGACGATAAATCGGCGATCATTGCCGGGTGGGTCGCCAGCGGTAAACTGGCACCGGTAGAGCCGCATCATCTTATCTTTATGATTTGGGCCTCCACTCAGCACTATGCTGACTTTTCGGCCCAGGTCGAAGCGGTGACCGGCAAAACACTTCAGGATGAAACCTTCTTCCAGAACACGCTGGAAAACGTGCAGCGGATGATTATCGAAGGGATCCGCGTACGCTAATTCCCCTCACCCCAGCCCTCTCCCAGGGGGAGAGGGAGTTGTCTGTGCTCGTATTTTTGTGGGGATCCCTCACCCCTATTGGGAGAGGGCCGGGGGAAGAGGGCAGCTCAAATCGCCTTCTTCACACTGCATCATGGAAGCAAGATACGCTTCGCGCTCGACGGTTTTCTCCGTCATACACTGGTTGATGATCATGGGCTGCACGCTGCCGCCCTCTGTACCCGACCCGACAAAAGTACAATCCGCATCACGCAGGGTGATCCACGCCAGCTGTGCCTTCTTTAACAGATCGCGCTGTGGCGCTGCCGCACGTTTCATGGCGGCCTGGTAAGTCTGGTTGAGCTTCTTGTCTGCCGCCTGGTATTGCGATCCCGTGCAGGTGTTCAGCTCAAGCTGCGTGCTGGCGTTGCCGCACTCATCCGCCAGTGCGCTGGTGCTCAGCAGTAACGCGCCTGCGGCAATCAGTAATCGTTTCATCATTTGCTCCCTGTAAAAAAGCCGGATGCGCTGCGCTTATCCGGCCTGTGGTGACAGATGTCGCCCCGGTAAGCTTAGCGCCACCGGGGGATTTTACACGATTAACCGATGGTCATCAGGCTGGCGTTACCCCCTGCAGCCGCGGTATTGACGCTGAGCGAACGCTCAACGTACAGGCGCTCCAGCAGCAGGTTGGTTTCGCCACGGGCAAAGCCCTGCACCGACACAATCGGCCCACTACGCGCTGCTACCTGTTCGCACAGTTCGCGCAGCTGGTCGGAATCACCGTGGTAAATAACCGCTTCGAAGTCCTGGCTGAGCAGCTCATCGGCTTTCGCAAAGTGGATACGCCCAGACACCGCTTTCGGCAACTGCTTCGCCAGGTCGCGGTGTAGCGTATCTTCCGGCCACAACACTTCACAACCCGTTGCCGCTGCGGCAGCCAGCTGTACCAGCGCATCCTGCTCGTTATCCGCCACGCACAGCACACGCTCACGTGGCATCAGCGTCCAGGTGTTGCGCTCGCCGGTTGGCCCTGGCAGCAGACGCTGCGTACCCGCCTGCGCCAGCTCGCCGTACTGCTGAGCAATAGCACGCAGTTCAGGACGTTTTTCCGCCCAGGTAATCAGTGCTTCCAGCGGCTGGGTCAGCACGGCTTTCAGCTGCGCATCCACAGGGCGTTCTGCATCCTGACGCGCCAGCGTCACGCCCAGTGCATTTTCCGGGCGGTTAGCCAGCAGGCGATACAGATACAGCGGGCCACCGGCTTTCGGACCAGTACCGGATAACCCTTCGCCGCCGAACGGCTGCACGCCGACCACGGCACCCACCATGTTGCGGTTCACGTACAGGTTGCCCACTTTGGCGCTGCCGGTTACCTGGGCAATGGTTTCGTCGATACGGGTATGCACACCGAGCGTCAGGCCATAGCCGGAGGCATTGATCTGCTCGATCAGCTGATCCAGGTTGTTACGGTTGTAACGCACCACGTGCAGCACCGGGCCAAAGACCTCTTTTTTCAGTTCATCGAAGCTTGCCAGTTCAATCAGCGTTGGCGGAACGAAGGTGCCGTTCTGCCACTCGCGCGCGTCTTCACTGTTTTCACGCACGGCCTGGAACACCGGGCGGCCTTTGGCGCGCATCGTCTGAATGTGGTTTTCGATGTTGCCTTTGGCTTCTTCATCAATCACCGGGCCAATATCCGTGGTCAGGCGACCCGGGTTACCCATGCGGCATTCTGCCATGGCACCACGCAGCATTTTCAGCGTGTGGTCTGCCACGTCATCCTGCAGACACAGCACGCGCAGCGCAGAGCAACGCTGACCTGCGCTGTCGAAAGCAGAGGCCAGCACGTCAACCACCACCTGCTCGGTCAGGGCGGACGAATCAACAATCATGGCGTTCATCCCGCCGGTTTCCGCAACCAGCGGCGTCGGGCGACCCTGCGCATCCAGGCGCGTGGCGATGTTACGTTGCAGCAGCGTCGCCACTTCGGTCGAGCCGGTGAACATCACGCCGCGCACGCGGTTATCGGAGGTCAGTTGCGCACCCACCGTTTCACCACGGCCAGGCAGCAACTGCACCACGCCCGCCGGAACACCGGCTTCAAGCAGGATGTTGATCCCCTGGGCTGCAATCAGCGGGGTCTGTTCCGCCGGTTTAGCCAGCACGCTATTACCGGCGGCTAGTGCGGCCGCAATCTGGCCGGTGAAGATCGCCAGCGGGAAGTTCCACGGGCTGATACACACCACCGGGCCAAGCGGGCGGTGCGTTTCGTTATCAAAATCATCGCGAACCTGGCCGGCGTAATAATGCAGGAAGTCCACCGCTTCGCGCACTTCGGCAATGGCGTTGCTGAAGGTTTTACCCGCTTCACGCACCAGAATACCGATAAGCTGCTGCATCTGATCTTCCATCAGCACGGCAGCACGCTCAAGGATGGCGGCACGCTCCTGCGGCGGAGTGGCGAACCAGATTGGCGCGTTATTCACGGCGCTGTCGATAGCCTGGGACACTTCCTGCTCGCTGGCTTCACGCACGTAACCGACCACATCTTTCGGCTCTGCCGGGTTAACCACGGGCTGCATTTCGCCATCAGCCACCGGCTGCTCAAGAATAGGTTTGGCCTGCCATTTATGCAGCGCGCTGTTGAGCAGTGCAGAAGAGAGCGACGCCAGACGGTGTTCGTTCGCCAGGTCCAGGCCTGACGAGTTCACGCGGCCCTGGCCATACAGCTCGCGCGGCAGGGCAATCTTCGGATGCGGCAGACCCAGCTGACCTTCCTGAGCGGCCATTTTCTCAACCGCCTGCACCGGATCGGCAACCAGCTCATCCAGCGGCAGCGTGGTGTCGGCAATACGGTTAACGAAGGAGGTGTTCGCGCCGTTTTCCAGCAGACGACGCACCAGGTACGCCAGCAGGGTTTCGTGTGTGCCCACCGGGGCATAAATACGGCACGGACGGTTCAGTTTGCCATCCGCCACTTTACCGGTGACCTGCTCGTACAGCGGTTCACCCATGCCGTGCAGGCACTGGAACTCGTACTGACCCGGATAGTAGTTCTGCCCGGCCAGGCTGTAGATAGCCGCCAGAGTGTGGGCGTTGTGGGTGGCGAACTGCGGGTAAATCAGGTTCGGCACGCCAAGCAGTTTTTTGGCGCAGGCGAGGTAAGACACGTCGGTGTACACCTTGCGGGTATAGACCGGATACCCTTCCAGGCCATCCATCTGTGCGCGTTTGATTTCGCTGTCCCAGTACGCACCTTTCACCAGACGGATCATCAGGCGACGACGGCTGCGGGTTGCGAGGTCAATCAGGTAATCAATGACGAACGGGCAGCGCTTCTGATAGGCCTGAATCACAAAGCCAATGCCGTTCCAGCCTGCCAGTTCAGGTTCGAAGCACAGTTTTTCCAGCAGATCGAGGGAGATCTCCAGGCGGTCGGCTTCTTCGGCGTCGATGTTGATACCAATGTCATACTGACGCGCCAGCAGGGTCAGGGACTTCAGACGCGGGTAGAGTTCGTCCATCACGCGGTCGTACTGGGCGCGGCTGTAGCGCGGGTGCAGGGCAGACAGCTTAATAGAGATGCCCGGGCCTTCGTAAATTCCACGGCCATTGGAGGCTTTACCGATAGCGTGGATCGCCTGCTGGTAAGACACCATATACGCCTGTGCATCGGCGGCGGTCAGGGCCGCTTCGCCCAGCATGTCGTAAGAGTAGCGGAAACCTTTGTCTTCCAGCTTACGGGCATTCGCCAGCGCTTCGGCAATGGTTTCCCCGGTTACGAACTGTTCGCCCATCAGGCGCATCGCCATGTCCACACCTTTGCGGATCAGCGGTTCACCGCTCTTGCCGATGATGCGGTTCAGGGAAAGAGAGAGGTTGGCTTCGTTATGGGTAGACACCAGCTTGCCGGTAAACAGCAGGCCCCAGGTGGCGGCGTTAACGAACAGCGACGGGCTGCGGCCAATGTGTGACTGCCAGTTACCGTTGCTGATTTTGTCGCGGATCAGCGCATCGCGGGTGGCTTTATCCGGAATACGCAGCAGCGCTTCCGCCAGGCACATCAGCGCCACGCCTTCCTGTGAGGAGAGCGAAAACTCCTGGAGCAGGCTCTGTACCATACCGGCGCGGCCAGAGGCAGTTTTCTGGTTACGCAGCTTTTCAGCAAGCTGATATGCCAGCTTGTGCGCCTGAGTGGCGATGGGTTCCGGCAGGCGGGCCTGCTCCAGCAGCATAGGGACGGCGTCGGTTTCGGCGCGGCGGTAAGCGCCGGTGATCGCAGCGCGGCTCACGGACTGCGGCAGGATCTGCTCGGCAAATTCGAGGAACGGCTGGTGGTTCTCTTCGGCGGCGGCAGATTCTTCGCTTTCATTGGCCGCACCGCTCAGCAGGGCTGGCAGCTCTGGTAATTCGTCTTCGTTTTCCAGTCTTTCCAGATAATTAAAAATTGCCTGCTTAATTAACCAGTGCGGTGTGCGGTCAATGCGGGTTGCTGCGGTTTTAATCCGTTCGCGGGTTGCGTCATCCAGCTTAACCCCCATGGTGGTCATGCCCATGCCAAAACTCCTGTTGTTCTGTGTTCGTGTTCTGTTGATAGCGTGAAATATCCACCATGTTGCAACTTTGTGCAACCGTGTTAAATGTGACACGGTTTGCAAGCTTGGAAATGAATGGATTGTTAATGGATGGTTAGCTGGAAAAAATAGCTGGCTTATGGTGCGAAAGCCTGTTTTTATGCGGCACTTAACACTTTTGAAAGGTGCAACCCGTAAAAGCGTGAGCGAGTGCAACCTATACGAAAGACGTATAAAACCAGGGATGAATTTGATGTAAATGCAGTGTTAAATCGTTTGTGTGCGAGCACTGCTTCCGGCAGGATACGCGCGGCCAACAGAAATACACATCATCATCACCCCGTTCCGGTGATGTAATAAAAGACAGCCGGGAAGGTTGTCGATCAAATTATTGGAGTCTTTAAATGGCAATTAGCACACCGATGCTGGTGACATTTCTTATCTATATTTTTGGCATGATCCTGATAGGTTTTTTGGCCTGGCGATCAACGAAGAACTTTGACGACTATATTCTGGGCGGGCGCAGTTTAGGGCCGATGGTAACCGCACTCTCTGCGGGCGCATCGGACATGAGCGGCTGGCTGCTGATGGGCTTACCGGGTGCGATTTTCATCTCCGGTATTTCAGAAAGCTGGATCGCGATTGGCCTGACCCTGGGCGCATGGATTAACTGGAAGCTGGTGGCGGGCCGCCTGCGCGTGCATACCGAGGCGAACAACAATGCCCTGACCCTGCCGGATTACTTCTCCGGGCGCTTTGAAGATAACAGCCGCGTGCTGCGTATTATCTCGGCTCTGGTTATCCTGGTGTTCTTCACCATCTATTGTGCTTCCGGCATTGTGGCCGGTGCGCGTCTGTTCGAAAGCACCTTCGGCATGAGCTATGAAACGGCGCTGTGGGCCGGTGCGGCGGCGACGATCCTGTATACCTTCGTGGGCGGTTTCCTGGCAGTGAGCTGGACTGACACCGTACAGGCGAGCCTGATGATCTTCGCGCTTATCCTGACGCCAGTGATTGTGATTTTCACCGTCGGCGGCTTTGCGGACTCCCTGGAAGTTATTAAACAAAAGAGCATCGAAAACGTCGATATGCTGAAAGGACTGAACTTTGTCGCGATTGTATCGCTGATGGGTTGGGGCCTGGGCTACTTCGGTCAGCCGCATATTCTGGCGCGCTTTATGGCCGCTGATTCTCACCACACCATTGTTCATGCGCGTCGTATCAGTATGACCTGGATGATCCTCTGCCTGGCAGGGGCGTGTGCGGTAGGCTTCTTCGGTATCGCGTACTTCAACAATAACCCGGCGCAGGCGGGTGCGGTGAACCAGAACGCCGAGCGCGTGTTTATCGAGCTGGCGCAAATTCTGTTTAACCCGTGGATTGCCGGTATTCTGCTGTCGGCGATTCTGGCGGCGGTGATGTCGACCCTGAGCTGCCAGCTGCTGGTGTGCTCCAGTGCCATTACGGAAGACCTGTACAAAGCGTTCCTGCGTAAAGATGCGAGCCAGAAAGAGCTGGTGTGGGTAGGGCGCTTTATGGTGCTGGTGGTGGCATTGATTGCCATTGCGCTGGCAGCCAACCCGAGCAACCGTGTTCTGGGCCTGGTAAGCTATGCGTGGGCGGGCTTTGGTGCCGCGTTTGGCCCGGTAGTGCTGTTCTCGGTACTGTGGTCACGCATGACCCGTAACGGCGCGCTGGCTGGCATGATTATTGGTGCGGTGACGGTTATCGTCTGGAAACAGTTCGCGTGGCTGGGCCTGTACGAAATCATCCCTGGCTTTATCTTCGGCAGCGTCGGGATCGTGGTGTTCAGCCTGCTGGGCAAAGCACCGTCTGCGGCGATGCAAAAACGCTTTGCAGAAGCGGACGCGCATTACCACACGGCACCGCCATCAAAATTACAGCCTGAATAAGTAGTACCTCCCTCCTGTAGGCCGGGTAAGCGCAAGCGCCACCCGGCTTTTTTCTTGCTAAATTCCGCAATTTACGCTGATATCGCTGTGCTTATAACAATGAGGATAGCGAAGTATGACAATCAAAACAGGGCTTATGGTAGCGGCACTTTTCATGCTGGCAGGCTGTAATGCACCGGCGCACAACACCACAGACACCACCTGCAAAGTGGATAACCAGATGCAGCAAACCACGCTCTATTTCGGGCTGAGCCGCCCGGCAGGGAAAGACATTACCGGCCAGGAGTGGCAGCAGTTTGTTGACCAGGACGTAACCCCGCGCTTTCGCGATGGCCTGACGGTATTTGATGCCCGTGGGCAGTGGCTGGGTAACGACGGGAAAGTGGCGCGTGAGCAGAGCAAGGCGCTGATGCTGATCCACGGTAAGGATGCCGCGAGTGAGCAGAATATCGAAGCGTTACGTGGGCTCTACAAGTCACGCTTTGCGCAGGAATCGGTGATGCGTGTCGATCAGCCGGTGTGCGTACAGTTTTAATGAAAA
The DNA here is from genome assembly GCF_056156645.1 of Enterobacter sp. Li2LvB3. Classification (NCBI taxonomy): domain Bacteria; kingdom Pseudomonadati; phylum Pseudomonadota; class Gammaproteobacteria; order Enterobacterales; family Enterobacteriaceae; genus Enterobacter; species Enterobacter sp. Li2LvB3. The sequence continues at coordinate 158,707 of NZ_JBSICG010000009.1, forward strand.
ACGGCGGGGAAACCCGCCGTTGTTGTTGCGTAGGCCCGTGCAAGCGAAGCGCCGCCGGGCACAAACGGCTCAAAAATTACAACACTAATCCCGCAAAGCTCGCCGACAGCAAACTGACCAGTGTCGCACCGTACACCAGACGCAACCCGAAGCGGGACACGGTGTTCCCCTGCTGTTCATTCAGGCCCTTAATGGCGCCTGCAACAATGCCGATAGAAGCAAAGTTGGCGAAAGAGACCAGGAACACGGACAAGATACCCAGACCGCGCGGGGTCATCTGGTGCGCAATTTTTTGCAGCTCGATCATCGCCACAAATTCATTGGCAACCAGCTTCGTGGCCATAATACTGCCCGCATTTAAGGCATCACTCAGTGGAATACCAATCAGCCACGCCAGAGGATAAAACACATAACCCAGGATCTGCTGGAAGCTCATACCAAATACGCTGGAGAACAGGGCGTTGACCGCGCTAATAAGCGCGATAAAGCCAATCAGCATAGCCAGAATAATCATCGCCACTTTAAAACCGGCCAGAATATACTCACCCAGCATTTCAAAGAAGCTCTGGGATTCGTGCATTTTTTCCAGTTTGATATCCGGCTCCGCTTCCGGGCGCGCCGGGTTGATGACGGAGAGAATAATAAAGGTGCTGAGCATATTGAGAATGAGCGCCGCGACGACAAATTTTGCATCCAGCATGGTCATATACGCGCCGACAATCGATAACGACACGGTAGACATCGCGGTGGCGGCCATCGTAAACAGACGGCGGGAGGAGAGGTCGCCCAGGATCCCTTTGTAAGCAATGAAGTTTTCAGACTGCCCGAGGATCAGTGAACTGACGGCGTTAAAGGACTCCAGTTTCCCCATCCCGTTCACTTTCGACAGCAATGTCCCGATAATGCGAATAAACACAGGCAGAATTCGCCAGTGCTGGAGAATACCAATCAGCGCCGAAATAAAAATAATCGGGCAAAGAACGCCGAGGAAAATGAACGCCAGCCCTTTTTCACCCATTCCGCCAAAGACGAAATTCGTCCCTTCTGAGGCAAATTTAAGCAGCGATTCAAAGAAGCCAGAGACATATTTAATCAGGAAAAGACCGCTTTCGGCATGAAGGAAAAAGAATGCCAGGGCAATCTCAATAATAATAAGCTGTAAAACGAAGCGAATACGAATTTTTCGGCGGTCAAAACTCACCAGCCAGGCAAGCGCAAGAATAATCACCAGCGCCAGCAGGAAGTGGATAATATTATACATGGTTAGTTTTCAGTTGGTTTTCGAGTCACATATTTAGCCACAGCTGTGTTTAACCGTAAATGGGCATTTACGTTATAAGTTATAAACACAACGATAACGACGGAAACTATTAACAGGCGAGCGGTTTACATCTCTTCATCAAAACACAGCACATTTCGCTTGTGTTTCTCTTCTCCGTAATGATAATCACTATCACAAGAATTTACCTTTCTTTGCATCAGTTGACTGCGATTAACAATTAAGGTGTCGGCATGTTTGTTCCATTTCTCATTATGTTACGTGAAGGCCTTGAAGCAGCCTTAATCGTGAGCCTTATCGCAAGCTACCTGAAGCGAACCCAGCGCGGACGCTGGATTGGCGTGATGTGGATTGGCGTTTTCCTCGCCGCGGCGCTCTGCCTTGGGCTTGGCATCCTCATCAACGAAACCACCGGTGAGTTCCCGCAGAAAGAGCAAGAGCTGTTCGAAGGCATCGTTGCCGTTATTGCGGTGGTGATCCTGACCTGGATGGTGTTCTGGATGCGCAAAGTGTCCCGTAACGTGAAAGTTCAGCTGGAGCAGGCGGTCGATAACGCCCTGCAAAAAAGCAACAACCACGGCTGGGCGCTGATCATGATGGTCTTTTTCGCCGTTGCGCGTGAAGGCCTGGAATCGGTCTTTTTCCTGCTGGCTGCGTTCCAGCAGGATGTGGGGATCTGGCCGCCGCTTGGCGCAATGCTGGGGCTGGCAACGGCGGTGGTGCTCGGTTTCCTGCTGTACTGGGGCGGTATTCGCCTGAACCTGGGCGTGTTCTTCAAGTGGACGAGCCTGTTTATTCTGCTGGTTGCCGCAGGGCTGGCCGCGGGCGCAATCCGCGCCTTCCACGAAGCGGGGCTGTGGAACCACTTCCAGGATGTCGCGTTTGACCTGAGCAATGTGCTCTCTACGCACTCCCTGACCGGAACCCTGCTCGAAGGGATCTTCGGGTATCAGGAGACACCGAGCGTCAGCGAAGTGGCGATGTACTTTATCTATCTGGTTCCGGCGCTGGTGCTGTTCGCACTGCCGCCGCGTGCCCGCACCCAGGCGTCGCATACCGCGCCGTAATGGGTTTGGTGTAGTTACAACATACTTTTAAAAGGGAAGAGTCATGGCAATTCAGTTCCGTCGTAGTGCGTTACGCGCAGGCATTGCCGCGCTGTTCGCTTCTGCATTCTCCGCGCAGGCAGCCGATATTCCGCAGGTTAAAATCACTGTGAATGACAAACAGTGTGAGCCGATGAGCGTCACGGTGAACAGCGGTAAAACGCAGTTTATTATTCAGAACCACAGCCAGAAAGCGCTGGAATGGGAAATCCTCAAAGGCGTGATGGTCGTGGAAGAGCGTGAAAACATCGCCCCGGGCTTTAGCCAGAAAATGACGGCTAACCTGCAACCTGGCGAATACGACATGACCTGTGGCCTGCTGACCAACCCGAAAGGCAAGCTGATTGTTAAAGGTGAAGCCACGGCGGATGCTGCGAAAGGCGAAGCCCTGCTGAGCCTGGGCGACGCGATTACCGCCTATAAAGCCTATGTCACCAAAGAGACGGCGGACCTGGTTGCAGGCACCAAAGCCTTTACCGATGCGGTGAAAGCGGGCGATCTCGAAAAAGCGAAATCCCTGTATGCGCCAACCCGTCAGCACTACGAGCGTATTGAACCTATTGCTGAACTGTTCTCTGACCTGGATGGCAGCATTGATGCCCGTGAAGATGACTACGAGCAGAAAGCCGCCGATCCTAAGTTCACCGGTTTCCACCGTCTGGAAAAAGCGCTGTTTGGCGATAACTCCACCAAAGGGATGGAGAAGTACGCTGAGCAACTGAACACCGACGTGCTGGAGCTGCAAAAACGTATTAGCGAGCTGGCTTTCCCGCCATCTAAAGTGGTGGGCGGCGCAGCGGGTCTGATTGAAGAAGTGGCGGCGAGCAAAATCAGCGGTGAAGAAGACCGTTACAGCCACACTGACCTGTGGGACTTCCAGGCCAACGTCGATGGCGCGCAGAAAATTGTCTCTCTGCTGCGTCCGCAGTTGCAGAAAGAGAACAGCGAGCTGCTGGCGAAAGTGGATGCCAACTTCAAGAAAGTCGACACCATTCTGGCGAAATATCGCACCAAAGACGGCTTCGAAACCTACGACAAACTGACCGATGCTGACCGTAATGCGCTGAAAGGCCCAATTACGACCCTGGCAGAAGATCTGTCTCAGCTGCGTGGCGTACTGGGTCTGGACTAAGCATGATGAACAAGCAAGACGAGTTCGACGTAGCTGAACCTTCGCGACGTCGTTTACTGAAAGGGGTAGGGGCGCTGGGTGGCGCACTTGCCCTGGCAGGTGGATGCCCGGTGGCCCATGCGGCTAAACCGCAAAGTGCTCCCGGCACGGTATCCCCCAATGCCCGAATGGAAACGCAGCCTTTCTATGGCGCGCACCAGTCGGGCATTCTGACGCCGCAGCAGGCTTCCATGATGCTGGTGGCGTTTGATTCGCTGGCCAGTGATAAAGCCGACCTGGAGCGCCTGTTTCGCCTGCTGACAACGCGTATCGCGTTTCTCACCGCAGGCGGCCCGGCACCGCAAACGCCTAACCCGCGTCTTCCGCCGATGGACTCCGGTATTCTGGGGCCGTTTATCGCCCCGGATAACCTGACCATTACCGTGTCGCTGGGTGAGTCGCTGTTCGATGAACGCTATGGCCTGACGAAGCACAAACCGAAATCGCTGCAAAAAATGACGCGATTCCCGAATGATTCGCTTGATGCGGCGCTGTGCCACGGCGATCTGCTTCTTCAGATTTGTGCGAACACGCAGGATACGGTGATCCACGCCCTGCGCGATATCATCAAGCACACGCCGGATCTGCTGAGTGTGCGCTGGAAGCGGGAAGGATTTATCTCTGACCACGCTGCGCGCAGCAAAGGGAAGGAGACACCGGTCAACCTGCTTGGCTTTAAGGATGGCACTGCCAACCCGGACAGCAGCAATGCTGCATTGATGAAAGATGTGGTCTGGGTGACGGCCGATCAGGGCGAGCCTGCGTGGGCCGTTGGCGGCAGCTATCAGGCGGTGCGTATTATTCAGTTCCACGTGGAGTTCTGGGATCGCACGCCGCTCAAAGAGCAGCAGACCATTTTTGGCCGCGACAAGCAAAGCGGTGCGCCGCTGGGCATGAAAAACGAGCACGATGTGCCTGATTACAGCGCCGACCCGAACGGTGACACCATCGCGCTGGACAGCCATATTCGCCTGGCGAACCCGCGTACCAAAGAGACGCAATCCAGCCTGATGATGCGCCGTGGTTACAGCTATTCGCTGGGGGTGACCAACTCTGGTCAGCTGGATATGGGGCTGCTGTTTGTCTGTTATCAGCATGACCTGGAGAAGGGCTTCTTAACCGTGCAGAAGCGGTTAAATGGTGAAGCGCTGGAAGAGTACATTAAGCCTGTCGGCGGCGGCTATTTCTTTGCCCTGCCTGGGCCGCGCGACCAAAACGCGTATCTCGCTCAAGGGCTTATTGAAGCCTGATAATTGTCCCTGCGATAGTTCGCGGGGACATTATTTTTTCATATGACTATCCATCTGTTATATTTCTGTAATATTCCTGTATGAGACTGATTTCACCTGTAGGGACAGTCTTAAAGTTGCATCAAAGTAAAATAAATGTTGCATTTATGATAAACCTTGATGTACTTAATATAAGACAGCGGTAGTTCCCGGCAGTGATGCTGAATCACTATGGAGATCGCGAATGGTTGCGTCCTATACTGGACATGGTAAACATAACAACCGCAGCACCCGGCGCGGAGGCTCAGACTCCGGCAGCGATTTCCTCACCACTAAATTCTCCTCATCTTCTCCAGAATCTCCTTCGACCGACGTGCAAAATGGTGCGCGTAGCCGTTCTGTATCGTCATCCGATAAAGCAAGCAATGGCTTACAAGGAAGCCAACCCTCTGATGTTCGTGCGCATAATCGTGCTGAAACTGGCGCGTGTGATGAATACCAACAACTCAAGGTGCTATCCATGGGAAGACAAAAAGCAGTGATCAAAGCTCGTCGCGAAGCAAAACGTGTGCTGAGACGGGATTCACGTAGCCATAAACAACGTGAAGAAGAATCGGTCACCTCGCTTGTGCAGATGAGTGGCGTTGAAGCAATTGGCATGGCGCGGGACAGCCGTGATACTTCTCCAATTGTGGCGCGCAATGAAGCTCAGGCGCACTACCTGAATGCTATCGAGAGTAAACAGCTCATCTTTGCAACCGGTGAAGCCGGATGCGGGAAAACCTGGATTAGTGCAGCCAAAGCGGCGGAGGCTCTGATCCATAAGGACGTGGACAGGATTATTGTCACCCGTCCGGTACTGCAAGCTGATGAAGATCTCGGCTTCTTGCCCGGAGACATTTCGGAAAAGTTTGCCCCGTACTTCAGGCCCGTCTACGACGTGCTGGTGAAACGACTGGGTGCATCCTTTATGCAGTACTGCCTGCGACCAGAGATTGGCAAGGTGGAAATCGCGCCGTTCGCCTATATGCGCGGACGTACATTTGAAAATGCGGTCGTGATTCTTGACGAGGCTCAGAACGTGACTGCTGCGCAAATGAAGATGTTCTTAACACGCCTCGGGGAAAATGTGACGGTTATCGTCAACGGCGATATTACCCAATGCGATCTGCCATCCGGTGTGAAATCTGGCCTGAGCGATGCGATGTCACGTTTTGAGGAAGATGAGATGATTGGGGTGGTTCGCTTTACCAAAGATGACTGCGTGCGGTCGGCCCTTTGCCAGCGCACGCTGAACGCGTACTACTGAGTTAGCTGTTGTGTTCAAGGCCCGGGAGACCGGGCTTTGTTTTTTGTGTTTTTTTATTCCCTCTCCCTTAGGGAGAGGGTTAGGGTGAGGGGCTCAGACCGCACCGGGTCGCATATAGCACCGGGGGGGATTGACTCGCTTCGCTCACCCTTCGGGCAGCCTGTTCGCTGCGCTCTCAGTCTGTCCAACTGGCTATCGCCAGTTGTCGAACCCCGGTCGGGGATTCTCATCCCCCCCTTTCGGAGAATATAAAAGAAAAAAGCCCGTACTTTCGTACGAGCTCTCATCTCAAATATGGCGGTGAGGGGGGGATTCGAACCCCCGATACGTTGCCGTATACACACTTTCCAGGCGTGCTCCTTCAGCCACTCGGACACCTCACCATATTGTATTGCTGCCTGACCGCTTGGGGGGCAACGGGGCGCTACTATAGGGAGTTGCGCTAAAACGGTCAAGCAGATTTTCTGCTTTAGTGCTTGTTCGGTTAAGCAATAATCAGCTCCACGGTGTTTATGCCGTGGAGCGAGTCATTACCGCTGTGAATCGAGCACTTCGCTGTGCTTCACCACGTCCTGCGCTTTGCTGTAACTCTCAATCAGCAACTGATAAGCAGGGAAGATGTGTGTGTACACCTCAGCCCACTCGGCGGCATCTTCACGGTTCCATGTGCGCTGAATTTCAGATGCGACAGCCGCCGTATCCATCGGCACAACACCCGCCTGTACCACACGGGCCAGAGTTATCTCCTGGGCCATTTTGCTGTAGGTGCCTGACGCATCAATAACCGCAAACACTTTATAGCCGTCGGCCACCGCGCTGATTGACGGAAACGCCATGCAAACACTGGTGATGGTGCCCGCAATGATCAGTGTCTTGCGTCCGGTCGCCTTAACGGCAGCGACAAACTCCGGGTTGTCCCAGGCGTTGATTTCGCCTTTACGTGCCACATATTGCGCATGAGGCGCATTAGCGTGGATCTCCGGGATCAGCGGGCCGTTCGGCCCCTGTGGAACGGACGCGGTAGTAATCACCGGGATCTTCGCCAGGGTCGCGATTTTTGCCAGCGCTGCCGCACGGGCACGCAGTTCCGGCATCGGCATATCACCAACGGTCTGGAATAGCCCGCTCTGATGATCAATAAGCAACATGACCGCATCGTTCACATCAATGACCGGGCGTGCTCCATTAAAATTCGCAGGTGTAGACATTTTCTTCTCCTTTATTACGATCAGATCTGGCCGAAGCGGCCTGAGTTAAAATCGCTAATGGCTTCAGCGATTTCGGCTTTACTGTTCATCACAAATGGGCCATAGCCCACAATCGGCTCATTCAGCGGTTCCCCGGCCATCAGCAGCACTTTGGCATCACGGCTAGCTTCCAGATGCAGCTTCTCTCCTTGCTGACTCAGGACGACAAGCTGAGCTTCTCCCGCCTGCGCAGTGCCGTTTACCGTGACGTTGCCTTCAAGCACAACCAGTGCGGTGCTCCAGCCTTCGGGCAGATTGAGCGTAAGGTGGCTTCCCTGACGCAGCGTGATGTCCCATACATTCAGTGGTGAGAACGTATGTGCAGGGCCAGTGACGTCACCGTATCGCCCGGCGATAACGCGCAGGTCGCCGCCGTTATCAGGTAATGCCACCACTGGGATCGTGTCGCGGGTGATGCTCTGATACCCCGGTGCCGCCATTTTGTCTTTAGCGGGCAGGTTGACCCACAGCTGCATCATCTTGAGCTCGCCCCCTTTCTGCGCAAAACCACTGGAGTGGAACTCCTCGTGCAGAATGCCGGAGCCGGCAGTCATCCACTGCACATCACCGGGGCCAATTACGCCGCCTTTACCGGTTGAATCGCGATGCTCTACTTCGCCGGAATAAACGATAGTGACCGTTTCAAACCCGCGATGAGGGTGTTCCCCCACGCCACGTTTTTCGCCATCCGCCGGGAAGGTATGCGGGCCAGCGTAATCCAGCAGCAGGAATGGGCTGAGCGGCTCGCCGTGAGTCTGGTAAGAGAACATTGAACGAACCGGAAACCCATCACCAACCCAGTGCTGACGCGGTGCGGTATAAACGCCTGTAACATTTTTCATGGCTATCTCCTGATGTTCTGTTGATGTTTATTAGCTTATATTCAGGTTTAATATCCCGGTAGGCAGTGAAAATGACATTCACTGTTCTTTAAATGGAACGATGAGGTTTTATGCAGGATCTCAATGACTTCGTGTGGTTTGTGAAGGTGGTCGACTACGGCGGTTTCGCGGCTGCCGGGCGGGCGCTCGATCAGCCAAAATCAAAACTGAGCCGCCGCATCGCCCAGCTTGAAGAGCGGCTCGGGGTGCGGTTAATCCAGCGCACCACGCGCCAGTTTACCGTTACCGAAGTGGGCCAGACCTTTTATCAACACTGTAAAGCGATGCTGGTGGAAGCCGAGGCGGCGGAAGAGGCGGTCGCTGCATTGCAGGCTGAGCCGCGCGGTATTGTCAGGATCACCTGCCCGGTGACATTGCTGCACGTACACGTGGGGCCGATGCTGGCGCGCTTTATGGCAAAATATCCGGGAATTAACCTCCAGCTTGAAGCCACCAATCGTCGCGTGGATCTGGTGGGCGAGGGGATCGATATCGCAATCCGCGTGCGTCCGCGTCCGTTTGATGACAGCGACCTGGTTTTACGGGTGCTTGCCGACAGGGGGCACTGTCTGGTGGCCGGGCCTGATTTGATTCAGCGTATGGGGAAACCGGTTATGCCCTCAGAGCTGAGCCAATGGCCGGGGTTGAGTATGGGGGAAGGGAGGCAGGTTCATAAATGGGATTTGACCGGCCCGCAGGGGGCAAAAGCGGAGATTCACTATGCCCCGCGTTTTATCACGACCGATATGCTGGCCCTGCGGGAAGCGGCAATGGCTGGTGTGGGCGTGGTGCAGCTTCCTATTTTGATGGTGAAAGACCAGCTTGCAACAGGGGCGCTGGTTCGTGTGCTGGATGAATGGGAGCCACGCCGGGAAGTCATTCATGCGGTGTATCCGTCAAGGCGCGGGCTATTGCCATCGGTGAGGACGCTGGTGGATTTTCTGACGGATGAGTATGCGCGGATGGTGGAGGAGTAGTAGTTCCCTCTCCCTTGGGGAGAGGGA